>JBEQBS010000090.1:0-10394 GCA_041639675.1 Rubritepida sp.
CATCGCCGCCCGCGTGCGCGCCGCGCGCGAGCGCCAGCGCGCCCGCTACGGCGAGGGCGGCCCGCGCCACAACGCCGCGGCCGAGGGCGAGGCGCTGGATGCCACCATCGCCATGCAGGCGGAGGCGCTGGCGATGCTGGAGCAGGCCGCCGAGCGCCTGGGCCTCTCCGCCCGCGGCTTCACCCGCACGCGCCGCGTAGCGCGCTCCATCGCCGACCTGGCCGGCAGCGCGGCGGTGACGCGCGCGCATGTGGCGGAGGCGCTGTCCTACCGCCGCCGCGCACGGCGCGGGTGACGCCGGGTTTCCATCCGGGGTAAGGCTGGGGGGATGCGCTGCTTCCTCCTCGCCCTGCTGCTCCTCTGGCCCCTGGGGGGGCAGGCGCAGAATGGCCCGCGCATGGCCGTCGCCGCCGGCCATCCGCTGGCCGCCGAGGCCGGCATGGCGATGCTGCGCGCCGGCGGCACGGCCACGGACGCCGCGGTGGCGGTGCAGGCGGTGCTGACGCTGGTGGAGCCGCAATCCTCCGGCATCGGCGGGGGGCTGTTCCTGCTGCACTGGAACGCCGCGAGCCGCGCGCTTGCCGCCTGGGACGGCCGCGAGACGGCGCCCGCCGCCGCCCGCCCCGACCTCTTCCTGCGCGACGGCCAGCCCATGCCCTTCCTGGATGCCGTGGTGGGCGGCCGCGCCGTGGGCGTGCCCGGCGCGCTGCGGGCGCTGGAGGCCGCGCACCGCGCCAATGGCAAGCTGCCCTGGGCGCGCCTGTTCGAGCCGGCCATCCGGCTGGCCGAGGAGGGCTTCCCCGTCGGCGCCCGGCTTTCGCGTGAGATCGCCGGCGCCGCCGCCACCCTCGCACGCGACCCGGCGGCGCGCGCCCTGTTCCTGAATCCCGATGGCACCGCGCTGGCCGAGGGCACGAACCTGCGCAACCCCGCCCTGGCCGCCACCCTGCGCGCGGTGGCCGAGGGCGGCGCCGATGCGCTGCATCGCGGCCCCATCGCCGCCGACATCGTGCGCGCCGTGCGTGGCCACCCCACCAACCCCGGGCTGATGACCGCCGACGACCTGGCCGGCTACGAGGCGCGCGCGGCGGCGCCGATCTGCCTGCCCTACCGCGCCTTCAGCCTCTGCGCGGTGCCGCCGCCCTCGGGCGGGGCGGTGGTGCTGCAAGTCCTGCAATTGCTGCGCCATTTCGACCTGGCCGCGCTGGACCCCGCCGGGGCGGACGCCGCCATGCTGCTGGGCGAGGCCGGCCGGCTGGCCTTCGCCGACCGCAACATGTTCATGGCCGACCCCGCCTTCGCCGCCGTGCCGGTCGCCGGCCTGCTGGATGCGGCCTATGTGACGGCGCGCGCGCAGGCGCTGTCGCTGGACGCAGCGGTGGCGCAGCCCCGCCCCGGCAACCCGCGGCGCGACGGGCCGGCCCTGGCCAGCCAGCCGCCGCAGCCGGAAGGCGGCACCACCCATGTCTCCATCCTGGATGGCGAGGGCAATGCGCTGTCCATGACCAGCACGGTGGAAAGCGTTTTCGGCGCGCGGATCGTCGTGCGCGGCTTCGTGCTGAACAACCAGCTCACCGACTTCTCCTTCCGGCCCGAGGTGGAGGGCCGGCCGGTGGCGAACCGCGTGGAGGGCGGCAAGCGGCCCCGCTCCTCCATGTCGCCGCTGCTGGTGTTCCGCGATGGCCGGCTGGAGGCCGCGCTGGGCTCGCCCGGCGGGGCGCGCATCATCGGCTATGTCGCGCAGGCCGCGGTGGCGCTGCTGGACTGGAACATGGACGCCCAGGGCGCCGCCGCCCTGCCGCATGTCGGCCCGCTGAACGCGACGGTGGAGCTGGAGCAGGGCACGGCCGCCGCCGGGCTGGTGCCGGCCCTGGTGGCGCGCGGCGTGCCGGCGGAGGCGCGGGAGATGAACAGCGGGCTGAACATCATCCGCCTCCAGCGCGGGCGCATCACCGCGGGCACGGACCCGCGGCGGGATGGGGCGGCGATCGTCGAGTAGGGGATATCGGGGCGAGAGGATTCGAACCTCCGGCCTCCTGCTCCCAAAGCAGGCGCACTACCAGGCTGTGCTACGCCCCGTTCCTGGCGCGCCGCAGGCGCGACGCCCCATTGCTCGCGCGCCTCATTAGGCGCGCGGCACGCGCGGCACAACCTATGCCGTGCAACGCCTTGCGAGAATCCGGCCGGGAAGCGGCCGGCGCCGCCCATGAGCCCTGGCATCTCGCGGGCTGGCGGCGCGGCGCAGCCAAGCGCGCGGATGCGCGCGCCCGGCGCATGAGGGCACAAGACATCTGCACGGTGCGGCGGCACGCCGCCGCACCGTGCAAGGCTCAGTAGCGGTAGGCCTCGGCCTTGAAGGGGCCCTGCGGCGTCACGCCGATGTAGCTGGCCTGGTCGGGGCGCAGCGTCGTCAGCTTGGCGCCCACCTTCTCCAGGTGCAGGCGGGCCACCTTCTCGTCCAGGTGCTTGGGCAGCACGTAGACCTTGTTCTCGTACTTGGCGCCATCGGTCCACAGTTCGATCTGCGCCAGCGTCTGGTTGGTGAAGCTGGCGGACATGACGAAGGACGGGTGGCCCGTGGCGTTGCCCAGGTTCACCAGGCGGCCCTCGCTGAGCAGGATGATGCGCTTGCCGTCGGGGAACTGGATCTCGTCCACCTGCGGCTTCACGTTGTCCCACTTGTGGTTGCGCAGCGCGGCCACCTGGATCTCGCTGTCGAAGTGGCCGATGTTGCAGACGATGGCGCGGTGCTTCATCGCGCGCATGTGGTCCGCCGTGATGACGTCCACATTGCCGGTGGCGGTGACGAAGATGTCGGCGCGCGGGGCGGCGTCCTCCATCGTCACGACCTCATAGCCCTCCATCGCGGCCTGGAGCGCGCAGATCGGGTCCACCTCGCTCACCATCACGCGGCAGCCGGCGTTGCGCAGGGAGGCGGCAGAGCCCTTGCCCACGTCGCCGAAGCCCGCGACCATGGCGATCTTGCCGGCCATCATCACGTCGGTGCCGCGGCGGATGGCGTCCACCAGGCTCTCGCGACAGCCGTAGAGGTTGTCGAACTTCGACTTGGTGACGCTGTCGTTCACATTGATGGCGGGGAAGAGCAGCTTGCCCTCCTTCGCCATGGAATACAGGCGGTGCACGCCCGTGGTCGTCTCCTCGGAGACGCCCTTGATGTTCGCGGCGAGCTTGGCGAACCAGCCCGGCTTCTCGCTCAGGCACTTGCGGATGAGCGCGAAGAAGACCGTCTCCTCCTCGTTGCTCGCCTTGTCGAGGAAGGCCACGTCGCCCTGCTCGGCGCGCAGGCCGTAATGGACCAGCAGCGTCATGTCGCCGCCATCATCCAGCAGCATGTTGGGCGTGCCGCCATCGCCCCATTCCAGCGTCTTGCGCACGTAGTCCCAGTATTCCTCCAGCGTCTCGCCCTTCTTGGCGAAGACCGGCACGCCGGCGGCGGCGATGGCCGCGGCCGCGTGGTCCTGGGTGGAGAAGATGTTGCACGACGACCAGCGCACATCGGCGCCCAGCGCGGTGAGCGTCTCGATCAGCACGGCGGTCTGGATGGTCATGTGCAGGCAGCCGGCGACGCGCGCGCCCTTCAGCGGCTGCGCCTTGCCGTATTCGGCGCGGGTGGCCATCAGGCCGGGCATCTCGTCCTCGGCCATGTTGATCTCCTTGCGGCCCCAATCGGCCAGGGAGAGATCCTTCACGACGTATTCGGCGGCCACCGGCATGGAAATCCTCATGGGTCTCGTATCGCGCGGCCTTACCACAGGCGCAGCGCCCTGCCTAGAGGCATAAACATGTCTTTATGTGGCCTGGCCCTTCCATGCCTGGAGCTTGCGGTAGATGGTGGAGGGATTCACCTCCAGCAGCCGCGCCGCGGCGGCCACGTCCTGCCCCGTCTCCTCCAGCGCGCGCAGGATGGCGCGCTTCTCCATCGCCGCCAGCGGCTCGATCGGCGGCGGCGCGGCCTCGATCATCGTCACCGGGGGCACCGTCGCCGCCGGGCGCGGCTCGGCCGGGGCAGGCACGGCGCCGCGCAGCAGGGCGGCGGGCAGCATCGCCGCCTCCAGCGTCTCGCCCTCATGCAGCACCACGGCGTTGCGGATCACGTTCTGCAGCTGGCGCACATTGCCGGGCCAGGGATTGGCCTGGATCACCGCCTCGGCCTCCGGCGCCAGGCGGCGGAAGCCCTTGCCCTCCTCCTTTGCGAAGACCGCCAGGAAGTGCCGCGCCAGCAGCACGGCATCGGCGCCGCGCTCCCGCAGCGGCGGCAGCTCCACCGGCACCACGTAGAGGCGCCAGAACAGGTCCTCGCGGAAGCGGCCTTCCGCCACCTCCGCCTGGATGTCGCGGTTGGTGGCGGCGACGAAGCGCACATCCAGCCTGCGCCCCTCCCCGCCGCCCACCGGCTGGGCCACGCCGGTCTGGATGAAGCGCAGCAGCTTCACCTGGGCCTCGGCCGGCATCTCGCCGATCTCGTCCAGGAACAGCGTGCCGCCATCGGCGCGCTGGGCGGCGCCGTCGCGGCTCTCGCCGGCACCCGTGAAGGCGCCCTTCACCACGCCGAAGATCTCCGCCTCCAGCAGGTCCTTCGGGATGGCGCCGCAATTCAGCGCCACGAAGGGGCCCTTGGCGCGCGGGCTGGCGCCGTGCAGCGCCTCCGCCGCCAGCTCCTTGCCCGTGCCGCTCTCGCCGGTGACGAAGACGCTGGCCTTGCTGGCGGCCACCGCCTGGATGGTGCGGTACACCGCCTGCATTGCAGCACTTGCGCCGATGAAGGGGCCGAAACGCGAGGGGTTCAGCGCCTCCTTCGCCGCGCGCAGCTCCACGCGCAGGCGGCGCTTCTCCAGCTCGCTCTCGATGGTGGCGTGCAGGCGCTCGCGCTTCCAGGGCTTGACGATGAAGTCGCCGGCGCCGCGCTTCATCGCCTCCACCGCCGTGGCGACGCTGCCCTGCGCGGTGACGACCACCATGGCCGGCCCGTCCAGGCGCTCCATCACCTCGAAGCCCTTCATGTCGGGCAGGCCGAGATCCACCAGCGCCACCTCCGGCCGCCAGGATTCGGCGATGGCCAGCGCCTCGCGCCCCGTCGCCGCGTGGCGCACCTCGTGGCCCAGCGCGCGCAGCTGCGCCAAGGCCAGCTCCGCCTGTGACGGCGTGTCCTCGATCAGCAGGATGCGCGCGCCGCTCACCCGATCTCGCGCACCAGGGCCGCCAGCCCGGCGCGGCCCTCGGCCAGGATGCGCGGGACGATGGCGGCCGGCCCCTCCGGCTGGTCGGGGTCCATGGCGATGCGCGCCAGCCCCTCCAGCCCCGTCAGCCCCACCGCCCCGGCGGCGCCGGCGATGGCGTGGGCGGCGTGCAGGTAGGCGTCGCGCCGGCCGGCCTGGGCCGCCGCCACCAGCTCCCCCAGCAGCCGCGCCAGGTCGGCCTCGAAGGTGCGCAGGATGCCGCGCAGGGCATCGGCCAGCAGGTCCTCCCGCAGGGCGGCGATCACGCCGGGGTCGAAGCTCTCCATGCGCGGCATGTTGACGCAGGCGCGGCGCGGGCGCTACCTCTGGCGCACCCCTCGCGATTTGTCCGGCCAGCTTGCGGCGAGGTTCCGAACCGGCGGTCCAGGCCAGCCTGGAAAACAAGCGCGCTAAACGGCCCACCGTTCCACGGTGCCGGACGCCTGTTCGCGTTTGAGGTATGCCCCATGTCCCGCAGCTTCCGCCCCGCCACGCAGCTCGTCCGCGGCGGCCTGTCGCGCTCCAACCACGGCGAGACCTCCGAGGCGCTCTTCCTCACCTCCGGCTTCGTCTATGATGACGCCGAGCAGGCGGAGGCGACCTTCAGGAACGAGGTCCAGCACTACCAGTATTCGCGCTTCGGCAACCCGACGGTGACGATGCTGGAGGAGCGCCTGGCCCTGCTGGAAGGCGCCGAGGCCTGCAAGGCCACCGCCACCGGCATGGCCGCGGTGCATGCCGCGCTGCTGTGCCACCTCAAGGCCGGGGACCGGCTGGTGGCCAGCCGCGCGCTGTTCGGCTCCTGCCACTGGATCGTCTCCACCCTGCTGCCGCGCTACGGCATCGAATCCGTGTTCGTGGACGGCGCCGACCTCGACCAGTG
The DNA here is from genome assembly GCA_041639675.1 of Rubritepida sp. Lineage (GTDB taxonomy): Bacteria > Pseudomonadota > Alphaproteobacteria > Acetobacterales > Acetobacteraceae > Roseococcus. The sequence goes on from JBEQBS010000090.1 coordinate 6,121, forward strand.
GCGCGCGGCGCTGGCGCAGCCCACGGCCATGGTGCTGCTGGAAAGCCCGTCCAACCCGATGCTGGAGATGGTGGACATCGCCGCCGTGGCGAAGCTGGCCCATGCCGCCGGCGCGCTGGTGGTGGTGGACAACGTCTTCGCCACGCCGCTGCTGCAGAAGCCCTTCGCGCTGGGCGCCGACGTGGTGGTCTATTCCTGCACCAAGCACATGGACGGCCAGGGCCGCGCCCTGGGCGGCGCCGTGCTGGGCCGCGCGCAATGGGTGAACGAGACCCTGCTGCCCTTCATCCGCAACACCGGCCCCTCCATCAGCCCCTTCAACGCCTGGGTCATCCTCAAGGGGCTGGAGACGCTGAAGCTGCGGGTGGACCAGATGTGCCGCAACGCCGCCGCCGTGGCCGACTTCCTGGCCGAGCGCGAGGAGGTTGCGCGCGTGCTGTATCCCTTCCGCCCCGACCACCCGCAGCAGAAGCTGGCCATGGCGCAGATGAGCGCGGGCGGCACCCTCGTCACCTTCGACGTGCATGGCGGCAAGGAGGCCTGCTTCCGCTTCATGAACGCGCTGGAGCTGGTGGACGTGTCCAACAACCTGGGCGATTCCAAGTCGCTCGCCACCCACCCGGCCACCACCACCCACATGCGCGTGGGGCCGGAGGAGCGGGCGCGGCTGGGCATCGGCGAGGGCACGGTGCGCCTCTCTGTGGGGCTGGAGGACGTGGCCGACCTGATCGAGGACCTGGCCATCGCGCTGGATGCCGCCGCCGTGGCGCGGCCGCGCGCGGCGGAGTAGCGTGCGGGGCATGAGCCCCGAGACCTGGCTGGCCTTCGCCCTCGCCTCCGCCATCGCCGTCGTCATCCCCGGCCCGGTGGTGGTCTTCGTCGTCACCCGCGCCGCCGCCGGCGGCTGGCGCGCGGTGCTGCCCACCGCGGCCGGCGTGGCGCTGGGGGATGGCATCGCGCTGCTGGTCTCGCTGCTCGGCCTCGGCGCGGTGCTGGTGGCCTCGGCGGCGCTGTTCACGGCGGTGAAGTGGCTGGGCGCGGCCTACCTGGTGTGGCTGGGGGTGACGCTGTGGCGCGCGCCGGCCGAGGCGCCGCCGCCCCTGCCCGCCCGCCGCGCCTTCCGCGACGCCTTCGTCGTCACGGTGCTGAACCCCAAGAGCATCGGCTTCTTCGTGGCCTTCCTGCCGCAGTTCGTGGACCCCGCCCGGCCGCTGGCGCCGCAGGGTGCGCTGCTGCTGGCCACCTTCGTCGGGCTGGGCACGCTGAACGTCCTGGCCTATGCCGGCTTCGCCACCCGGCTGGGCGCGGCGATCCGCGCGCCGGGCGTGCGGCGCTGGATGAACCGCGCCGGCGGCGGCGCCATGGTGGGCGCGGGCATCGCCACCGCCCTGGCCCGCCGATGAGCGGCGTCTATGAGGCCACCACGCGCGGCGTGCGCGTGCGCGTGCAGACGGTGTTCCTGGAGGACCAGTCGAACCCCGATGCCGGCACCTGGCTCTGGGCCTATCGCGTCGAGGTCACCAACCTGTCCGGGGTCACGGTGCAGCTGCTCAGGCGCACCTGGCTCATCACCGATGCGCGCGGCCAGGTGCAGCGCGTCCATGGCGAGGGCGTGGTGGGCGAGCAGCCGGTGATCGAGCCGGGCGAGGCCTTCACCTACACCTCGGGCACGCCGCTGGGCACGCCCTCGGGCTTCATGCGCGGCCTGTACCACATGGTGGTGCCGGCCACCGGCGAGGCCTTCGACGCGGTGATCCCGCCCTTCTCGCTCGATGGGCCGGAGGCGCCGCGCGCGCTGAATTGAAGCGCGCGCCCCGCTGGGCCATGCTGCGGCAAAACCGGAGGAACGCGCCCATGCCCACCACCCGCCGCGCCGCGCTGGCGCTGCCCGCCCTGCTGCTGCCTATCGCCGCGCGCGCCCAGGCCGAATGGCGGCCCAGCCTGGGGATGCGCATCATCGTCCCCGCCGCGCCGGGCGGCACGACGGACATCATGGCGCGCATCCTCGCCGCGCACCTGAACGGGCGCTGGGGCACCAATGCGGTGGCGGAGAACCGCTCGGGCGGCGGCGGCACCATCGGCACCATGGAGGTGGTGCGTGCCCCGGCCGATGGACACACGCTGCTGAGCGGCAATATCGGCCCGCAGGCCATCGGCTATTCGCTGTTCCGCAACCTGGGCTACCGCCCCGAAAGCCTGCTGCCGGTGGGCAACATGATCCGCGGGCCGAACGTGCTGGTGGTCCACCCCTCCGTGCCCGCGCGCACCGTGCCGGAATTCGTGGCGCACCTGCGCGCCAATCCGGGGCGGCTCTCCTACGGCTCGCCCGGCGTCGGGCAGTCCCCGCACCTGTCCGGCGTGTGGTTCCACCAGCTGACGGGCACGGAGGGCATCCACGTCCCGTTCCGCGGCGCCGGCCCGGCGGCGATCGAGCTGGTGGCGGGCAACATCCAGTACATGTTCGACAACCTCACCACCGGCATCGAGCAGGTGCGGGCGGGGCGCGTGCGCGCGCTGGGCGTCACCGGCGCTGAGCGCAACCCGCAGCTGCCCGATGTGCCCGCCATCCGCGAGACGATGGCGGAGCTGGCACCCTATGAGGTGAACACCTGGTTCGGCATGTTCGCGCCGGCCAATACCCCTGCCCCGGCCGTGCGCGCCATCAACGCCGAGATCAACGCCCTGCTGGAGCTGCCGGAGACTCGCGCCCGCTTCGCCCAGATGGGCGGCGTGCCCATGCCCGGCAGCCCGGACGACTTCGCCGCCTTCGTGCGCGCGGAGATCGAGAAGTGGGGCGCGGTGATCCGGCGCGAGGGGCTGCAGATGGAGGTGGGCTGATCGCGCCCTTCGGCTGGGCCGATTGGCGCGCGCCCCCGCCCCGGGGCAGCATCAGGGCATGACCCGCGCCCTCCTGCCCCTGCTTCCCGCCCTCATCCTCGCCGCGCCCGCCGCGGCGCAGCAGGTGACCCAGAACACCGCGCTGTGCGAGGGGCGGGTGACGCTCTCGATGGTCGAGACGCGCCCGCCCGCGGCCCCGGGCGGCGGGCTGACGGCGCAGCGGCCCGAGGACCTGGGCAACTGGACCTACTGGGCCACCTTCATCAACACCACGCCGGCCGCGCTGACGCTCGTGCTCACAATCACGGGCGATGTCGGCCAGCGCGCCTACGGGGCACGCGGGCTGCGCCCGGGGGTGAACCCGCCCATCCAGCTGGGCGTCAAGCCGGCGGGCAGCTTCGGCGCGCCGCTGCGCGGGGCGGCGCTCGCGCAGGTCATCCGCGCCCGCTGCGAATAGCGCCGCGCGCGCCGCCGTGCTGCCATGGGGGCATGATTCTCTCCGGCTGGGTCCTCGCCACCTGCACCGCCGCCCTATTCCAGACATGGCGCACCGCCTTGCAGCAGCGGCTGCGTGGGCAGCTCTCGCTCAACGCCGCCGCCGTGGTGCGCTACCTCTATGGCGTGCCGGTGGGGCTGGGCATCCTGGGCCTCTACTGGCTGCTCTTCGGCGGCTGGTTCGGCGTGCCGACGCCGTGGTTCCTGCTGCTGGTGACGCTGTGCGGCATCGCGCAGATCTTCGGCACGCTGCTGCTCATCGCCTCCTTCGCCTCGCGCGGCTTCGCCGTGGGCACCGCCTATTCCAAGACCGAGGCGATCCAGGCCAGCCTCATCACCGTCTTCGTGATGGGCGAGGCGCTGTCAGCGCTGTCCTGGAAGGGCGTGCTCATCAGCGCCGGGGGGGTGCTCTACCTCTCGCTGGCCGGGCGGGGGCTGCGGGCGGGCGAATTGCTGCGCGCCACGGTGCAGCCGGCCGCGCTGTGCGGCATCGGCGCGGGGTTCTGCTTCGCGCTCGCGGCCATCTGCGGGCGGGCGGCGAACGGGGCGCTGGAAGGGCCGGACCCCATCCTCAAGGCGCTGTTCACCGTCGTGCTGATGAACGCCATCCAGACCGTGCTGCAAGGCGGCTGGCTGGTGCTGCGCGAGCCGAAATCGGTGGCGCAGGTCTTCGCCACCTGGCGATCCTCGGCGCAGGTGGGGGCGCTGTCCGCCTGCGGCTCCTGCTGCTGGTTCATCGGCTTCGCCCTGGCCCCCGTGGCGCTGGTGCGCGCGGTGGGCCAGGTGGAGATCCTGTTCACCCTGGGCTTCAGCCGCTTCTTCCTGGGCGAGCGGCTGAAGGGGCGCGACGTGGTGGGCGCGCTGCTGGTGGCCGGCGGCGTGGTGCTGGTGCTGCTGGGCGCGGGCTGAACGGCCGGCCCGCGCCGCCGGGCCGCGCCCGG
>JBEQBS010000091.1:0-10255 GCA_041639675.1 Rubritepida sp.
CCGTCTCGCGGCTGGGTGCCAGCAGCGGCGACACCTGCCACGTGGACGTGGTGGATCGCTGGGGCAACTTCGTCTCCGCCACGCCCTCGGCCGGCTGGCTGCAATCCTCGCCCGCCATCCCGGAGCTGGGCTGCTGCCTGGGCACGCGGGCGCAGATGTTCTGGCTGGATGAGACGCTGCCCAACGGCCTCCTGCCGGGCAAGCGGCCGCGCACCACGCTCTCGCCCTCCATGGTGCTGCGCGACGGCAGGCCATACATGGCCTTCGGCACGCCGGGCGGCGAGCAGCAGGACCAGTGGCAGGCGATGATGCTGGCGCGCATGGCCGCGCATGGCTTCAACATCCAGGAGGCGATTGACCTGCCGGCCTTCCATTCCGAGCACTGGATCAGCAGCTTCTGGCCGCGCGGCGCCCGCCCCGGCAAGCTGGTGCTGGAAGGCCGCTACGCGCCCACCGTGGCCGACGACCTGCGCGGGCGCGGCCACGTGGTCGAGGTCGGCGGCGAGTGGAGCGAGGGGCGCCTGGCCGGCGCGCGCCGCCTGTCGGATGGGCAGCTGCGCGCCGGCGCCAACCCGCGCGGGATGCAGGGCTACGCGGTGGGGCGATAGCGCCTGATCCGCGCAGGCGCGCATGCGCCGGAGCGGTGAATCAGCCGCCCGGCGCCTCGCGGTTGCCGGCGTGGTGCTCGGTGACAGTGGGGAGGTTCACCCAGTCCTCCCGCCGCACCGTCCACAGCTCGTAGCTGGGCGGGAACAGCCCCGGCTCGTCGAAGCCGCCGTGATACAGCTCGATCCCGCCATCATCCTCGGCGAAGACGTGGCTGCCGCAGGCGGGGCAGAAGGCGCGGGCGTAGCGCGGCTGGGTGTGGAAGCGCCGCGCTGCGCCGGTGATCTCCACCTGCGCGCGGTCGAAGACGGCGAAGCTCATGAAGGGCGCGCCGTGCAGCTTGCGGCAGTCCAGGCAATGGCACACGCCGACGCGCTTCGGCTCTCCGCGCACGGTGAAGCGCAGCGCGCCGCAGCAGCACCCGCCGGTGCGCGTCACGCCGCCACCGCCTCGGCCCGCGCCAGCTTGGCCAGGTTGGTGACGAGGCCGCGCGCCGCCTTCACGCGCTGGTCGAAGGGCATCTCGCGCAGCAGGGCCACCTTGCCGTCGGGGCGCAGCTGCACCAGCCCCTTCTGCCGCGCCGCCCATTCCACCAGCCCCACCGGATTGGCGAAGCTGCCCTTGCGGAAGGTGACGACGATGCCCTTCGGCCCGGCATCCACCTTCTCGGCATTCGCCTCCTTGCAGCGCAGCTTGATGGCGACGACGGCCAGCAGGTTCTCCACCTCCGGCGGCAGCGGGCCGAAGCGGTCCACCAGCTCGGCGCCCATGGCGTCCACCTCGCGCTCGCTCTCCAGCGCGCCAATGCGGCGATACAGCCCCAGCCGCACCGGCAGCTCCTGCACGTAGCCTTCGGGGATCAGCACGGCCAGGCCGAGGTTGATCTGCGGCATCCAGCCCGTGTCGCTGCCGGAATCCTTCTTCTGCCCGGCGCGCAAATCGGCCACCGCCTCCTCCAGCATCTCCTGGTAGAGCTCGATGCCGACCTCGCGGATCTGGCCGGACTGCTCCTCGCCGAGCAGGTTGCCGGCGCCGCGGATGTCGAGGTCGTGGGAGGCCAGGGTGAAGCCGGCGCCGAGGTTGTCCAGCGTCTGCATCACCTCCAGCCGCTTCTGCGAGGTGGGCGAGAGGCGGTGATGCGCCGGCCAGGTCAGGTAGGCATAGCCGCGCTGCTTGCCGCGCCCCACGCGCCCGCGCAGCTGGTAGAGCTGGCCCAGCCCGAACATGTCGGCGCGCCAGATCACCATGGTGTTCACCGCCGGCATGTCCAGGCCGGATTCGACGATGTTGGTGGCGAGCAGGATGTCATGCTTGCCGTCGCCGAACTCGGTCATCACGCGCTCCAGCTCGGTGGCCGGCATCTGGCCGTGGGCCTGGATCATCCGGGCCTCGGGAGCGATCTCCTTCATGCGCTCGGCCATCTTCGCCATGTCCTCGATGCGCGGCACCACGCAGAAGATCTGGCCGCCGCGGAAGCGCTCGCGCTGGATGGCCTCGCGCAGCACCAGCGGGTCCCACGGCATGATGAAGGTGCGCACCGCCAGCCGGTCCACCGGCGGCGTGGCGATCACGCTCATCTCCCGCACGCCGCTCAGCGCCAGTTGGAGCGTGCGCGGGATGGGCGTCGCCGTCAGCGTCAGCACATGCACCCCGGCCTCCAGCTCCTTCAGCCGCTCCTTGTGCTTCACGCCGAAATGCTGCTCCTCGTCCACGATCACCAGGCCGAGGTCGCTGAACTCGATGCCCTTGCCCAGCAGGGCATGGGTGCCGACGATGATGTCCACCTCGCCCTTCGCCACCGCCTCCTTCACCGCCTTCTGCTCCTTTGGCGTCACCATGCGCGAGAGCTGGGCGATGCGCACCGGCAGGCCGGCGAAGCGCGCGGTGAAGATGCGGTGGTGCTGGCGCGCCAGCAGCGTGGTCGGCACCACCACCGCCACCTGGCTGCCCGCCATCGCCACGGTGAAGGCGGCGCGCAGCGCCACCTCCGTCTTGCCGAAGCCGACATCGCCGCAGATCAGCCGGTCCATCGGGCGGCCGGCCGCCAGATCCTCCAGCACGTCGGCGATGGCGCGGGCCTGGTCCTCCGTCTCGGCATAGGGGAAGCGGGCGCAGAACTCCTCATAGGCCCCCTCGGGCGGGGCAATGATGGCGCTTTCACGCGTCTTGCGCTCGGCGGCGATCTTGATGAGGCCCGCCGCCATGTCGGCGATGCGCTGCTTGGCCTTGGCCTTGCGCGCCTGCCAGGAGGCGCCGCCCAGCCTGTCCAGCCCCACCCCGGCCGTCTCGGTGCCGAAGCGCGACAGGATCTCGATGTTCTCGACCGGCACGTAGAGGCGCGCATCGCCGTCATAGGTCAGCTTCAGGCAGTCATGCGGGGCGCCGCCGGCCTGCACCGTTTCCAGCCCCTCATAGCGGCCGATGCCGTGCTCGGCATGCACCAGCAGGTCGCCCACCTCGATCTGCGTGGCGTCGGCGATGAACTGGTCGGCGCGCTTGCGCTTGCGGGCGGGGCGCGCGATGCGCTCGCCCAGCAGGTCCTGCTCGGCGGTGACGGAGAGGCCCTGGCCGGTGAAGCCGCGCTCCAGCCCCAGCACGCCCACGCCGACCAGCCCGGCGGCCAGCGACTGCGCGGCGTAGCCATCCTCCACCGCCTCGGCCGCCACGCGGTTCTCGCGCAGCAGGGTCAGCAGGCGCTCGCGCGAACCCCTCGTCCAGGCCACCAGCAGCGGGCGGCGGCCGCGGCCCATCTCGCTCTCGGCATGGGCGGCATAGGCGTGGAAGACGTTCTCGCCGGCCTGGCGCGCCTCGGCGAAGGAGCGCCCGGCGCGGCCGCCGGCATCCACCCCCGCCGCGCCCTCGGGCTGGTGGAAGGGGTTGAAGCGCAGCAGCGGCCCGCCGGCCAGCATGGCGTCCCAGCCCTTGCGGTCCAGGTACAGGCGCCCGGGCGGCACCGGGCGGTACGGCACCTCGCCTTCCGTGATGCGTGCCGGGATGCGCCGCGCCTCGTAGTGGTCGGCGATCATCTCCAGCCGCGCCGCCAGCGCGTCCTCCGCCTGGTGGTCCAGGGAGACGGAGGCGCCGGGAAGGTAGTCCAGCAGGGTCTCCATCGCCGGGTGGAACAGCGCGGCCCAATGCTCCATGCCCGGATGCCGCCGCCCGGCGGAGACGCTGACATAGAGCGGGTCATCCGCCGCGGCGTTGGTGAAGATCTCGCGGTAGCCGGTGCGGAAGCGCTCGACGCTGGCGGGGTCCAGGAAGACCTCGCCCACCGGGCGCAGCACCAGCCGGTCCCGGTGCTCGCGGCTTCGCTGCGTCTCCGTGTCCAGCCGGCGGATGCTTTCCACCTCGTCGCCGAAGAAGTCCAGCCGCACGGGGTCGCTGCTGCCCGACGGGAACAGGTCCAGGATGCCGCCGCGCAGCGCGTATTCGCCCGGCTCCATGACGGTGCCGGTGCGGCCATAGCCGTTGGATTCCAGGAACCCCACGACGGCTTCGATGGAGGCCGTGCCGCCCTTGCGGAGCGACAGCGCCGCGCCCTTGAAGGCGGCGCGCGGCGGCACGCGCTGCACCAGCGCATTCACCGTCGTCAGCACGATGCGCAGGCGCGTCGGCGGCTCGGTCAGCTCGGCCAGGGTGGCCACGCGCTCGGCCACCAGCTCGGGGTTGGGCGAGACGCGGTCATAGGGCAGCACGTCCCAGGCGGGGAAGCGCAGGACCTCAGCCTCGGGCATGAAGAAGCCCAGCGCCTCGGCCAGCCGGGCCATGCGGGCATCGTCGCGGCACACGTGCAGGATGGGCGCCTGGGTCTCGGCGCGGCGGGCGCGCAGCAGCAGGGCGTCGAAGCCCTCCGGCGCGCCATACACGTCCAGGGCGGTGCTCACACCGCGCGCCCCGCGCCGGGTTCGCGCATCTCCGCCGCGATGCGCGCCAGCAGCGGGCCCTGCGCGTGGGGCGGGATGGGGCGGCGGCCGCTCAGCCAGTCGGCCAGGTCCACGTCGGGCATCTCCAGGATCGCTTCGAGCTCGTCCAGCTCCAACGCCGTCAGCGCGGCCAGGTGGCGGCGGACGAAGCCGCCCAGCATCAGGTCGCATTCCTTGGTGCCGCGGTGCAGGGCGCGGAACAGCAGGCGGCGGTGGCGGGGGGTGAGGTCGTCGGTCACGGATGCCATATAGGGCGGGTGAACGCCCCCGTCAGCCTGGACCCCCTGCTCGCGCCTATCGCCTCCCTGCCCGGCGTGGGGCCGAAGCGCGCCGCCCTGCTGGAGAAGGCGGCCGGCGGCGGCCGCGTGCTGGACCTGGTGTTCCATTTGCCCGAGCGCATCGCCGAGCGCCGGCGGGTGGCGCGGCCGGAGGACGCCCCGGCCGACACGGACGCCATCCTGCGCGTCACCGCCACCGCCATCCGCCCGGCCAAGGCGCGCCTGACCAACCGCCGCTACGTCGAGGTCCGCACCGCCGAGGGCGTGACCATCCGCATCCTCAATGGCTGGCTGGCCACGGTGGAGCGACAATTCCCCCGCGGCGAACCGCGCTGGGTCTCGGGCCGCGTGAAGCCCGAGGGGGAGGGCTTCTCCATGGCCAACCCCGATGTCGCGCGCGACGCCGAGGACCTGCCGGCGCTGGAGCCCATCCATCGCCTGACCGAATCGCTGCAACGCCCGGTGATGGCCGCCGCCATCCGCGCCGCGCTCGCCGCCCTGCCCGAATCCCTGCCCGAATGGGCCGACGCCCCCCTGCTGGCGCGCGAGGGCTGGCCCGCCTTCCCCGCCGCCCTGCGCGCCCTGCACGCCCCCACGGTGTCCCCCGGCCCGAAGCCGCGCGAACGCCTGGCCTATGACGAGGCCCTGGCCGGCCAGGTGGCGCTGGGCCTGCTGCGCCGCCGCCACCGCACCAGCGAGGGCCGCGCCCTGCCCGGCACCGGCGCCTTGCAGGCCCGCGCCCTGGCCGCCTTCGGCCACGAACCCACGCCCGACCAGCACCAGGCGATGCGCGAGATCGCCACCGACCTCGCGGCACCCCACCGCATGCTGCGGCTGCTGCAAGGCGACGTGGGCAGCGGCAAGACGCTGGTGGCGGTGCTGGCCATGCTCCAGGCGGTGGAATCCGGCGCCCAGGCGGCGCTGATGGCTCCGACCGAGATCCTGGCCCGCCAGCATGCCCGCACCCTGGCCAGGCTCTGCGGCGCGGCGGGCGTCGAGGTGGCGCTCCTAGCCGGCAGCGTGAAGGGCGCCGAGCGCCGCCGCGTGCTGGCCGGCCTCGCCGACGGCTCCATCCCCGTCGCCGTCGGCACCCACGCGCTGTTCCAGGAAGGGGTGGAGTTCCGCGACCTCGGCCTGGCGGTGGTGGACGAGCAGCACCGCTTCGGCGTCAACCAGCGGCTGCTGCTGGGCGCGAAGGGCGCGGCGGCCGACATGCTGGTGATGACCGCAACCCCCATTCCGCGCACGCTCCAGCTGACGCAGTGGGGCGAGATGCAGGTGAGCCGCATCGCGGGCAAGCCGGCCGGGCGGCAGCCCATCGCCACCCGCATCGCCACCCAGGCCCGCCTCGGCGAGATCATCGCCCGCCTGGGCGAGGCGCTGGCCCGCGGCGAGCGCGCCTACTGGGTGGTGCGCGCCATCACGGGGGGCGAGCACGACGACAGCATCGCCGCCGAGGACCGCCACGCCATGCTGAAGGAGCGCTTCCCCGGGCTGGTCGGCCTGGCGCATGGCGAGCTGGAGATGGAGGCGCGCGAAGCTGCCCTGCGCGACTTCGCCGAAGGCCGCACCCGCCTGCTGGTGGCCACCACCGTGATCGAGGTCGGCGTGGACGTGCCGGAGGCCACCATCATGCTGATCGAGCAGGCGGAGCGCTTCGGCCTCTCCGCCCTGCACCAGCTGCGCGGCCGCGTCGGGCGCGGCAGCCGGCCCTCCTCCTGCCTGCTGGTCCATTCCGAGCACCTGTCCGAGACCGAGCAGGAGCGCCTGCGCATCCTGCGCGACACGGAGGACGGCTTCGTGATCGCCGAGGAGGATCTGCGCCTGCGCGGCGGCGGCGAGGCGCTGGGCACCCGCCAGGCCGGCGGCGCCCTGCTGCGCCTGGCCCTGCCGGAGGAGGAGGCCGCCCGCCAGCGCGCCCTCCTCGAGATCGCGCATTCCGACGCCGAGGCGCTGCTGCACGCCGACCCCGCCCTGCGCGGCCCGCGGGGCCCGGCGGTGCGGCTGCTGCTGCGCCTGTTCGGCAAGGATGACGCGGCGGCCTATTTGAAGGCTGGCTGACCCCTGGTAATCGGCGGCGCATGAGCGAAGTGCTGATCGAGGCCGCGGGGCTGGTGCGCCGCTTCGGCGCCGTCACCGCGGTGGATGGCGTCTCCTTCGCCGTGGCGCGCGGCGAGGTGGTGGGCTTCCTCGGCCCCAATGGCGCCGGCAAGACCACGACGATGCGCATGCTGGCCGGCTTCCTGCCCGCCAGCGCCGGCGCCGCGCGCATCGCCGGGCTGGACGTGGCCACGCAGGGCGCCAGGGCCCGCGCGCGCCTGGGCTACCTGCCCGAGGGCGCGCCCACCTATGGCGAGATGGAGGTGGCGGCCTACCTGCGCTTCTGCGCCGCGGTGCGCGGCGGCGGCGACGTGGCGCAGGCCATGGCGCTGGCCGACCTGCACGCGGTGGCCCGCCAGCCGATCGAGACGCTGAGCAAGGGCTTCCGCCGCCGCGTCGGCCTCGCCGCCGCCCTGCTGCACGACCCGGACGCGCTGATCCTGGACGAGCCGACCGATGGCCTGGACCCCAACCAGAAGCACGAGGTGCGCCGGCTGATCCGCCGCATGGCGCCGCGCAAGGCCATCATCATCAGCACCCACATCCTGGAGGAGGTGGCGGCGGTGTGCACCCGCGCCATCATCATCGCCCGCGGCCGCGTGCTGGCCGATGCGCCGCCCGCCGCGCTGACGGCCGGCGGGCAGGACATGGAGGCGGTGTTCCGCGCGCTGACGCTGGGGGATGCAGCATGATGCCGGTGCTCGCCATCGCGCGGCGCGAGTTCGGCGCGTATTTCGCCACCCCGGTCGCCGCGGTGTTCCTGGTGATCTTCCTCATGCTCGCCGCCGCCCTGACCTTCACCCTGGGCGGCTTCTTCGCCCGCAACCAGGCGGACCTGCTGCCCTTCCTCGGCTTCGTGCCCTGGCTGCTGCTGTTCCTGGTGCCCGCGCTGACCATGCGCCTCTGGGCCGAGGAGCGGCGCGCCGGCACCATCGAGGCGCTGCTGACCCTGCCCATCGCGCCCTGGCAGGCGGTGCTGGGCAAGTGGCTGGCCGCCTGGGGCTTCTGCATCGTGGCGCTGGCGCTGACCTTCCCGCTGGTGGTCACGGTCAACATTCTGGGCGAGCCCGACAACGGCGCCATCCTGGCCGGCTACATCGGCTGTGTGCTGGTGGCCGGCGCCTACCTGGCGCTGGGGGCGGCGATGTCGGCGCTGACCCGCTCGCAAGTGGTGGCCTTCGTGCTCGGCGTGGCGGGGTGCTTCGTCTTCGCCGTCGCCGGCTCGCCCATCCTGGGCGAGTTCCTGTCGGCCAACCTGCCGGTGCTGGCGGAGGCCGCGCGCGGCATCTCCATCGCCGAGCGCTTCGGCAACTTCGTGCGCGGCGTGGTGAGGCTGCCGGACCTGGTGTTCTTCGCCGCCTTCACCGGCTTCTGGCTCTTCGCCAACGCGGTGATCCTGGATGCGAGGCGCGCGGCATGATGAGCCACCGATTCACCCTCCGCGTCTTCGCCGCTGCGGGATCGGGGGCATGACCCGCTGGCTCGCGCTGGCGCTGGCCGCGCTGCTGGCCATCGGCGCCACCCTGCTGGCCGAGCGCGCCGCGCCCCGCGCCCGGCTGGACCTGACGGAAGGCCGGCTGAACACCTTGTCGCCCGGCACGCGGCAGGTGCTGGCCTCGCTGGAATCGCCCGTCACGCTGCGGCTGTTCTTCTCGCCGCGCATCGGGGCGGAGGCGCCGCAATTCGGCGCCTATGCCGCCCGCGTGCGCGCCCTGCTGCGCGACTACGTGGCGGCCAGCGGCGGCAAGCTGCGGCTGGAGGTGCTGGACCCCGAGCCCTTCAGCGAGACGGAGGACCGCGCCACCGCGCTGGGCCTGCAGCCCGTGCCGCTGAACGAGGGCGGCGAGCAGGTCTTCTTCGGCCTCTCCGGCACCAATGCGCGGGACGAGGAACGGGTGATCCCCTTCTTCCAGCCGGACCGCGAGCGCTTCCTCGAAGCCGACGTCACGCGCCTGATCTTCGAACTCTCGGGTGCGCCGAAGCCCGTGCTGGGGCTGATGACGCCGCTGCCGCTGGCCGGCGACCCGCGCGCCCTGCTGCTGCGCCAGCCCGCCCTGGCCCGCCCCCAGGTGGCCCTGTCCCAGCTGCGCGAGGCCTATGAGCTGCGCGACCTGCCGCCCGAAACCACCGCCATCCCGCCCGAGGTGACGCTGCTGATGGTGGCCCACCCGCAGGGCCTGAGCGACGCCACGCAATACGCGCTGGACCAGTTCGTGCTGCGCGGCGGCCGGCTGCTGCTGCTGCTGGACCCGCACAGCGAGATGCAGGCCACCCGCCCCGGCGCCGATGGCCGCCCGCCGGCCGACACCGCCTCCGCCCTGCCCCGCCTGCTGGAGGCCTGGGGCGTCGAGGCGCCCCCCGGCGAGGTGGTGCTGGACCTGCGCGGCGCCTGGCGCGTGCGCGCCCGCCCCGGGGACCGCGTGCAGGCGGTGGACTGGCCCGCCTGGTTCTTCCTGCAGGGCGATTCCATCAACCGCGCCGAGGTGGCGACGGCGGCGCTGGAGCAGGTGACATTCGCCAGCACGGGCTTCCTGCGCCGCCGCCCCGGGGCGGAGGGCGAATGGACCCCGCTGCTCACCTCCTCCCCGCAATCCATGCTGGTGCCCGCGGCGCGGGTGGGGCTGGACGCCGACCCGGTGCGGCTGCTGGCCGGCTTCCGCGCCGATGGCGAGCGCCGCGTGCTGGCCGCCCGCCTGCGCGCCACCTTCGCCACCGCCTTCCCGGATGGCCCGCCGGTCGCCGACCCCGGCCTGCCCCCGCACCTCGCCCGCGCCGCCGCGCCGGGCACGGTCGTGCTGGCGCATGACACGGACTGGCTGGATGACCGCTTCTGGGTGCGCGTGCAGGATGTGATGGGCCAGCAAACCGCCACGCCCTTCGCCGGCAATGGCGCGCTGCTGCTCAACCTCGCCGATGCGCTGACGGGCTCCGATGCCATGGCCTCGCTGCGCGCGCGCGGCGAATCGCTGCGGCCCTTCACGCTGGTGGAGGGCATCCGCCGCCAGGCCGACGCGCAGTTCCGTGCCTCCGAGCAGGCGCTGACCGAGCGCCTGCAGGCCACCGAGGCACGACTGCGCGAGCTGCGCGCCGGGGGAACCGGCCGCAACGCCGAGCAGGCCGTCATCACCCCCGAGCAGCGCGCCGAGATCGAGGCGGCGCGCGGCCAGATCGCCGCCACGCGCGCCGAGCTGCGCGCCGTGCAGCGGGAGCTGCGCCGCGACATCGAGGCGCTGGAGGCCACGCTGCGCCTGCTGAACATCCTGCTGGTGCCGGCCCTGGTGGTGCTGGGCGCGCGGGGCCTGGCGCTGTGGCGCGCCCGGCGCCGCCGCGCGTGACGCGGCGCGGCCT
>JBEQBS010000092.1:0-10241 GCA_041639675.1 Rubritepida sp.
ATGCCACATCGGCGATGACAGCGTGGCCATCGCGCAGATGGGCGCGGCCGAGGTGCTGGGGGTGGATTTCTCGCCCGCCGCGCTGGCGCGCGCGCGGGCGCTGGCGGCGGAATGCGGCGCCCCCTGCCGCTTCGCCCTGGCCGATGCCCAGGCCATCCCGGAGGCGCTGCCGGAGGAGGCGGGGCGCTTCGACCTCGCCTTCGCCTCCTGGGGCACCATCGCCTGGCTGCCCGACATCCAAGCCTGGGCACGCGGGCTGGCGCATCTGCTGCGGCCCGGCGGGGCCCTCGCCTTCGCCGATTGCCACCCGGTGGCGCAGGTCTTCGACGGCTGGCATGAGGGCCGCCCCGGCTGGGCCTTCCCCTATTTCGCCCGCCAGCCCATCCCCTTCGACGATGCCATGGACTACGCCGCCGGCGACCCCATCGCCAACGGCGCCACCATCACCCACCTGCACCCGCTGGGCGACATCCTGGGCGCGCTGGCCGCGGCCGGCTTCCGGCTGGAGCGGCTGGAGGAGCATGACCGCCTGCCCTGGCCGCTGTATCCCGGGCTGATGCGGGCGGATGGCCCCTACTGGACCTGGCCGGACAAGCCCTGGCTGCCGCTGGCCCTCACCCTCCGTGCCACGCGGTGCTGACATGGCAGCCGGGACGGTTCTATGCTCCGGCAGCCGAGCAGGACCGCCGCCGATGAACGAGATCTCCATCCCACGCCCGAACGACCTCGATGCGTTCTGGATGCCCTTCTCCGACAACAAGTACTTCAAGGGCACGCCGCGCCTGCTCGCCCGCGCCGAGGGCATGCACTACTTCACGCCCGAGGGGCGCGAGGTGCTGGACGGCACCGCCGGCCTGTGGTGCTGCAACGCCGGCCATGGCCGGCGGGAGATCACCGAGGCCATCCAGAAGCAGGCCGCCATCCTGGACTTCGCGCCGACCTTCCAGCTCGGCCACCCCATCGCCTTCGAGGCGGCGGCGCGCGTGGCGGACCTGACGCCCAAGGGGCTGGGCCGCGTCTTCTTCACCAACAGCGGCAGCGAGAGCGCGGACACCGCGCTGAAGATGGCGCTGGCCTACCAGAAGGCCATCGGCCAGGCGCAGCGCACCCGGCTGGTGGGGCGCGAGCGCGGCTATCATGGCGTCGGCTTCGGCGGCATGTCCGTGGGCGGCATCGGGCCGAACCGCAAGCAGTTCGGCGCCATGCTGCCCTATGTGGACCACCTGCCGCACACCCACCTGCCGGCGCAGAACGCCTTCTCCCGCGGGCAGCCGGCGCATGGCGCGGCGCTGGCCGATGAGCTGGAGAAGCTGGTGGCCCTGCATGGCGACACCATCGCCGCGGTGATGGTGGAGCCGGTGGCCGGCAGCACCGGCGTGCTGGTGCCCCCGGTGGGCTACCTGGAGCGGCTGCGGGAGCTGTGCACCAGGCACGGCATCCTGCTGATCTTCGACGAGGTCATCACCGGCTTCGGCCGCATCGGCACCCATTTCGGCGCCGAGCGCCTGGGCGTGGTGCCCGACATCATGACCATGGCCAAGGGCCTGACCAACGCCGCGGTGCCGATGGGCGCGGTCGCGGCCTCGGATGCCGTCTATGACGCCATCGTCCAGGGCACGGCGGCGGGCATCGAGTTCTTCCATGGCTATACCTATTCCGGCCATCCGCTGGCGAGCGCTGCCGCCATCGCCGCGATAGACATCCATGTGCGCGAGGACCTGCCCGGCCGGGCGCGCGCCATCGAGCCCTACTGGGAGGAGGCGGCGCATTCCCTGAAGTCCGCGCCCAACGTGATTGACATCCGCAACCACGGCCTGATCGCCGGCATCGAGCTGGCCCCGCGCGAGGGCAGGCCGGGCGAGCGCGCCATGCGCGTCTTCCGCCGCTGCTTCGACGAAGGCGTGCTGGTGCGGGTGACGGGCGACATCGTCGCCCTCTCCCCGCCGCTGATCATCGAGAAGCCGCAGGTGGACCGGCTGATGGGCACCCTTCAGGACGCCATCTTCGCCGAGGCGGCGTAGCCCTGCGCCAGTCGCCGCGGGGGTCCGGGGGGCACGATGCCCCCCGGTTCCTGTTGCCTATTCCAGCGTCGCCCCGGAATCCTTCACCAGCCGCTCCCACACCGAGAGCTGCGAGTTGAGGTATTGCCCGAAGGCCGCCGGCGTCTCATCCGCCACCGGCTCGAAGCCCAGGGGCGAGAGGCGGTCGCGGAACTCCGGCGCGCGGACCACCTGCACCAGCGCTTCATGCCAGCGGGCCACGGCGGCCGCCGGGGTGCGGGCGGGCAGGACGGTGGCGTACCAGCTCTGCATGTCAATGCCGCTGCTCGGCAGCACCTCGCGCATGCCGGGCACCTCGCGCAGCTCGGGCACGTAGGCGATGCGCTCGGCGCTGCCCACCGCCAGCGGGCGGAAGCGGCCGGAGCGCACATGCGGCATCAGCGCCGGGATGACGTCGAACATCATGTCAATCGTGCCGGCCAGCAGGTCGGTGATGGCGGGGCCGCCGCCGCGATAGGGGATGTGGCTGATCTCCATCCCCGCCGCGCGGTTGATGGAGGCGAGCGTGAGGTGCGAGGGCGTGCCGGTGCCCGAGGAGCCCATGGAGATGCGCCCTGGCTGCGCCTTCGCCGCCGCCACCAGGTCGGCGAAGGTCCGCCACGGCCGGTCGGCGTTGACCACCAGCAGCACCGTGCCGGTGGAAACGCGCGTGACCGGCGCGAAGTCCCGGATGGGGTCGAAGGGCATGCCGCGCTGGAACAGGAACTTGTTGGCGGCCAGGATGGAGGCGGTGCCGAGCAGGATGGTGTGCCCGTCCGGCTCGGCCTTGGCCACGGCGTCGGCGCCCAGGTTGCCGCCGGCGCCGCCGCGGTTCTCCACCACGATGGGCTGGCCGAGGATGCCTTGCAGGCGCTCGGCCAGCAGGCGGCCGGTGATGTCCACCGCACCGCCGGCGGCGAAGGGCACCACCAGGCGGATGGAGCGCGTGGGCGCCCAGGCGGCCTGGGCGCGGACCAGGCCCGGGGCGGCCAGCAGGGGCAGCGCCAGGGCGGCGCGGCGGGATACGTGATGGGTCATGGAACCTCCGGTTGCTGGGCGGTGCTTAGCCGGGATTCCATGTAGGGGCGATTACCCCGATTTGCCCACTTGGTCCTTGAAGGCGCCCGCCGCCTCGGGGCTGTGCGTCTTTTCCGTGCGCTTGCCTGCGGCGCGTTCGCTGTGCGGCTTCACCTTCGCCGCATCCATGTCGGCGTCGGTGGAACGCGTGTCCATCTCGCCGCCCGTGGTCCGGGCGGACCAGCCCGGCTTGTTCTGCCCGTTGCCCGTCAATGCACCGTCTCCTTGCGCTTGCGCGGCGTCGCCGCCGCCTTCTGGGGGCTGCCTTGGCCGCGGCCGGCTTGCGCCCGCTGCCGCCCGGCTGCTTGCCGCCGCCATCCTGCTTGTTCACCGTGGCCCAGGCGCGGGCCTCGGCCTCCCCCTCCGGCACGCCCTGGGCCTCGTAGCCCTCGGCGATGTGGGCGGCCTTGCGCTTCTGCTTGGGCGTGTATTTCGCCTTGGGGTCCTTGCTGGCCATGCGTTGCGTCCTTTCGGGGAGCCAACGCCCCGTGGGGCCGGGGGGTTTGGCGCATGGCCCGGCCGCGCCATATTGCGCCGCAAACCTTCCGATGGAGTGCCCGCCATGTCCGACCCCGTGCCCGTCACCGTGCTGACCGGCTACCTCGGCGCCGGCAAGACCACGCTGCTGAACCGCATCCTGTCCGAGAACCACGGCAAGAAGTTCGCCGTGGTCATCAACGAGTTCGGGGAGCTGGGAGTGGACAACGACCTCGTCGTGGATGCCGACGAGGAGGTGTTCGAGATGAACAACGGCTGCATCTGCTGCACCGTGCGCGGCGACCTGATCCGCATCCTGTCCCAGCTGATGCGCCGGCGGGACCGCTTCGACGGCATCATCGTCGAGACGACGGGCCTGGCCGACCCCGCCCCCGTGGCCCAGACCTTCTTCGTGGACGAGGACGTGAAGAAGGCCACCAAGCTCGATTCCATCGTCACCGTGGTGGACGCGAAGCACCTGGCCGCCCGGCTGGAGGACAGCAAGGAAGCCGAGGAGCAGATCGCCTTCGCCGACCTGCTGGTGCTGAACAAGATGGACCTGGTGGGCGAGGAGGAGGCCGCCGCGGTCGAGCGGAAGATCCGCGGCATCAACCCCTACGCGCAGGTCATCCGCGCCACGAAGAGCGACGTGCCCATCACGGAGGTGATCGGCCGCGACAGCTTCAGCCTGGAGCGCATCCTGGAGCGCGAGCCCGAATTCCTGTCCGGCGAGGACGAGCACGACCACGACAGCGAGGTGAACAGCGTCTCCTTCGAGGTGTCCCGCCCCGTGGACCCCGAGAAGTTCAACCAGTGGATGACCGACCTGCTGGCCGCCAAGGGCCAGGACCTGCTGCGGACCAAGGGCATCCTGGCCTATCCGAACGAGGACCGGCGCTTCGCCTTCCAGGCCGTGCACATGATCGCCGATGGCGACTACATCGGCCCCTGGAAGGAAGGCGACCCGCGGCGTTCCAAGATCGTCTTCATCGGCCGCGACCTCAACCGCCCCGCCCTGCGCCGCGGCTTCGAGGCCTGCCAGGTGCCGGCGTGAGCGCCACCGCGGCGCCCGACTTCCTGGTCGAATCCCGCGGCTCCGTCGCCGAACTGGGCGCCTGGGTGGTCGGCCTGGCCTTCGGGCGGGGTCCGGGCGGCCTCTTCGCCGGGCTGGGCGACGGCACGGTGCGTCTGGCCGGGCCGGAGTGGCAGGTGGTGCAGGCGCATGACGGCGCGGTGCTCTCGCTCTGCGCCGACGCGAAGGATGGCGCGCTGTCGGGCGGCGACGATGGCCGCCTGCTGCGCATCGCGCCCGATGGCAGCACGCAGGAGCTGGCGAAGTACGGCTCCAAATGGGTGGAGCACGTGGCCGCCCATGAATCCGGCCTCCGCGCCTGCGCGGTGGCCAAGGCGGTGCATGTGCTGGACATGGCGGGCCAGCCGGTGAAGTCCCTGGCGCACCCCTCCACCGTCGGCGGCATCGCCTTCGACGGCAAGGGCAAGCGCATCGCCGCCTCGCACTACAACGGTGCCTCCGTCTGGTTCGTCAACAGCAAGGAGGACAAGCCGCGCCTGCTGGAATGGAAGGGCAGCCACCACGCCATCGCCGTCTCGCCGGATGGCGAGCACGTGGTGACGGCGATGCAGGAGATGTCCCTGCATGGCTGGCGCCTGAAGGATGGCCAGCACATGCGCATGTCCGGCTATCCGGCCAAGACGCACAGCCTGGGCTTCACCGCCAAGGGCAAGTGGCTGGCGACCAGCGGCGCCGAGGCGGTGGTGCTGTGGCCCTTCTTCGGCGGCGGGCCGATGGGCAAGCAGCCCACCGAGCTGGCCGGCGGGGACGAGGTGTTCTGCACCCGCGTGGCCTGCCACCCGCAGCATGACATGGTGGCGGCGGGCTTCGAGGATGGGCTGGTGCTGCTGGCCGACATCGCCTCCGGCCGGGTGCTGCCCATCGCGCCCCCGGGCGGCGGCGGCGTCTCGGCGCTCGCCTGGAACGCGGCCGGCACGCTGCTGGCCTTCGGCACGGAAAAGGGGCGCTGCGGCGTCGTGGACCTGGGGAAGCGCGCATGATGATCGAGACGAAGCTGCTGCGGATGCCCGCCCTGGGGCTGGGCACCTGGCCGATGAAGGGCGCGGAATGCGAGCGCGCCGTTGAATCGGCGCTGTCGCTCGGCTACCGCCACCTCGACACCGCCGAGATGTATGGCAACGAGGAGGCGGTGGGCGCGGCGCTCGCGCGCTCCGGCCTGCCGCGCGGGGAGGTCTTCCTCACCACCAAGGTGTGGTGGGACAAGCCCGACGAGGCCAGCTTCCACGCCGCCGCGCTGCGCTGCCTGGAGCGCCTGCGCCAGCCCCATGTGGACCTGCTGCTGGTCCACTGGCCCTCGCCGGCGATGGACCTGCCGGGCATCCTCACGGCGCTGGCGCGGCTGCACCAGGCGGGGCTGGCGAAGGCGGTCGGCGTCTCCAACTTCCCCGCCGGGCTGCTGCGCAAGGCGCTGGCCCTGGGCATCGCCCCCCTGGCCTGCATCCAGGTGGAGCATCACGTCATGCTGGACCAGTCCGCCCTGCTCGCCATCGCGGAACCGGCCGGCATGGTGCTCACCTCCTACACCCCGCTCGGCAAGGGCGGCGTGACGGAGCATCCGGTGGTCCAGGCCATCGCCGCCCGGCATGGCGCCACGGGGGCGCAGGCGGCGCTGGCCGCCATCCTGGCGCGCGGCCGCGTCGCCGCCATTCCCAAGGCCGCCGGGCCGGAACGCCAGCGCGAGAACCTGGGCGCCCTGGCCCTGCGCCTGACCCCGCAGGACCTGGCCGAGCTGCGCGCCCTGCCCGGCGACCGCCGCTTCGTGAACCCGGATTTCGCGCCCGACTGGGCCGCCTGAAACGCAACCCCGCCCTGGCGTGTTCGCCAGCCGCGAAACGGAGCAGAACCGATGCCGGCAACCGACGAGGATGGCGAGGTGGACCTGGGCGTGAGCCTGGAGGTGGTGGCGACCATCGTGGACCTGGCGAATGCCGTGCAGTCGCCTGACGAAGGCTCGATGGGCGATGGCGACGAGGATGAGGAGCGCGACGACGAGGAGGAGGATCCCGACCTCGACGACGAGGACGCCACGCTGGACATGCTCACCGAGTTCATTGACGAGCTGAACGAGGACCAGCAGGCCGCGCTGATCGCCCTCGCCTGGGTCGGGCGCGGCGACTACGACGCCGAAGGCTGGGACGAGGCGCTGAAGCTGGCCTATGAGCGCAACGTGAAGGGCACGGCGGCCGAATACCTGGTGGACATGCAGGGCCTGGGCGACCTGCTGGCCGAGGGCGTCGCCGCCTTCGGCCTGTCCGTCGAGGATGTGGAGCGGTAGCCTGTTTCCAGGCTGGCTGGAATCAGCCAGCGGCCCGGACAACCAGGCTCGGCAAAGCTGGCCGCCTTGGAGCGTGCCAAAGGCACGCGGAAAGAGGCCAGGGCGGCGTCACGTCAGGCTGAAGCGGGCCATCCAGGCGGGGCCGGGCGCCAGGACCAGCTCCACCGGGCCGTCCAGCGCGGCGGCCAGCGCGGCCTCCTGCCCTGCCGCGTCCAGCGGCAGGGGCGCATGGGTGTCCAGCAGGGCGGCGGCGCCGGGAAAGACCGTCGCCAGCGCCGCCAGCGCGGCGCGGGGGTCCGTGCGCTCCTCCAGCAGCACGGCGCGCAGTTCCAGCCGCAGCAGCGCCGCCGTCCCTTCCGGCAGGGCCAGCGCATCCGCCACCCCGGCGGCGCGCACCAGCCCATGCCCCGGCCCGGGCGCGGGCGGCGGCAGGGCGAGGACGCGCGCGGTGGGCAGGGCGCAGAGGTTGGCGGCCAGGAAGGCGGATTCGGGCAGGCGTCCTTCCCAGGCGTCCAGCGATTCATGGGCCGGCGCGCCGCTGGCCATGGCAAGGCTGGCGAGGCCGATGCCGGCGGCGCGGTCGGCGATGCGCAGCCCCTTGCCGCCATCGGGGAACAGCGCGCGCACCGCGGCGGCCAGCACCGGGGCCGGGCCGGGGGCGCCGGCGAAGTCGGGGTCGCGCGTGTCGCCCAGCAGGCTCCACTCGGCGTCCAGGATGCGCAGGCGGCGCGTGCGCAGCCCCTCGCGCTTCGGCAGCAGCGCGGCGATGTCGGGGGCTGCCAGCACCTCGGCGCGCAGCGAATCCAGCTCCTGCGGGGCATCGGCCAGCGCCGCCTCCCCGGGCCAGGCGCCGTCGCGCAGGGCCAGCGCCGTGCGCAGCGCCTCGCGGTCCGGCACCGCGGCCACCGGGCTGCCCAGCCGCCCGCCGGCGGCGCGGGCCAGGAATTCCGGGCTGGCCAGGATGCCGGCCCGCAAGGCGGCCAGGCCGGCGCCGCGCCAGTTCTCCATCACCTCGGGCGATTCCGGCTCGCGCCCCAGCAGCAGCAGGTAGGCCCAGCGGACGGTCTCGGGCGGCAGGGGCGCGTCGGTCATGGCGCGCATCACGCCACGCCCGCGCGCCGCGTCAAGCGATCTCGCGGATCAGCTTGCGGCGCACCGCGTTGCCGAAGGCCTCGAAATCCTCCGCCACGATCATGAAGGCGCCCGGCCCGCCGATCACGTTCTCGGCGAAGTACTGGTCCAGCGGGATGGGGGGCGCGCGGCCGAAGGTCGGGCGGTCGTTGATGATGGGCAGGCCGTTCACCACGATGCCGGCGGCCACGCATTCGTCCCGCGCCAGCGCGGCGGAGCGCCCGGAATTGTTCACCCCGTCGCCCGAGACATCAATCACCCGCCGCGTTCCCTCGAAGGGCGCGGCCTCCATCGTCCGGCGCGAGAAGTCCAGCGCGCCGGAGATGGAGGTCCAGGAAAGCGAGGCGCGCGGCGCCTCGGCCAGCGCCGAGGCCCAGGCATCGGCGTCGCGCTGGGTCGCGATGCGCGTCCAGGGCAGCACCAGGCGCTGGTATTCGAAGCCGGCCCATTCCACATAGGCGAGGCCGATGGCGCCCAGCATGCCGCGCCGCACCACCTCGATCACCCGCGGGTCGCTCACCGCGTTGCGGTAGCCCTCGCGCTGGAGGCGCGCCTCGTCCTCGTCAATGGAGCGCGACACGTCCACGGCCAGCACCAGCAGCACGTCCACCGGCTCCTCCGCCCGCGCGGGCGCGCCGGCGAGCAGGACAGGCGCGGCGAGGAGGGTGCGGCGGCGCATGGCACCATGGAAGCGCCGCAGCCATGCGCAACGCAAGAAGATATGGGGGCTGCCGCCCCCAAGCCCCTGCCCGGGGGCCTCGGGCCCCCGGACCCCGCGGTCAGAGCGCCGGCAGCAGGGCGTCGCAGACCTGGTCCACCTGGGCGTCGGTCAGGTAGGGGTGCATGGGCAAGGACATCACCTGGCCGGCCAGGGCCTCGCTCACCGGCAGGGGCGCGGCGTCGGCGCCATGGGCGGCGCGGTAGGCGGGCTGGTGGTGCAGCGGCTTGGGGTAGTACACCGCGCTGGGGATGCCGGCGGCCTTCAGCGCCTCCTGCGCGCGGGCGCGCCGCTCCGGCCCGTCCAGGCGGATGGTGAACAGGCCCCAGGCGCTCGCCATCCCCGCATCGGCGCGCTGCACGCCCACCCGGCCGCGCAGCCGCTCCAGGTAGCGCGCCGCCACCCGCGCGCGGTCGCGCAACTCCTGCGGGAACAGCGCCATCTTGCACAGCAGGATGGCGGCCTGGATGGTGTCCAGCCGGCCGTTCATCCCCGTCCGCAGCACCTCGTAGCGATGCCCGCCCTCGCCATGGGTGCGGAGCGAGCGATACAGCTCGGCGCGCTCGGCGCTGTCGGTCAGCAGGGCGCCGCCATCGCCATAGGCGCCCAGCGTCTTGGTCGGGTAGAAGCTCAGCGCCGCCGCCCCGCCCCAGCAGCCCAGCCGCCGGCCGTGCAGGGAGGCGCCGAAGGCCTGGGCGGCGTCGTCCAGCGCGAACATCCCCTCGCGGTCGCAGATGGCCTGGATGGCCGGCCAGTCCGCCGGCATGCCGAACAGGTCCACCCCCACCACGGCGCGCGGGCGCAGCATCCCTGCGGCCTTCACCGCGGCGATCCGCGCCTCCAGGTCGGGGATGGAGATGTTGAAGGTCTCGGGGTCCACATCCACGAAGACCGGCGTGGCGCCCAGCACCAGCGGCACCTCGGCGGTGGCGGTGTAGGTGAAGGCGGGCAGGAACACCGCGTCGCCGCGCCCCACGCCTTCGGCCATCATGGCGATCTGCAGCGCATCGGTGCCGGACGACACGCCGACCGCATGGGCGCAGCCGGCGAAGGATGCCAGCGCCCCCTCGAACTCCGCCACCTCGGGGCCGTTGATGAAGCGGCCGGAGGACAGGACATGCGCCACGCGGCGGTCAATCTCGGGGCGGATCAGCGCCTGCTGCGCGGCCATGTCGAAGAGGGAGATGCTCATGGGGCGCTTCCTCGCGCCGCCGGGCCTGCGCCGCAAGCCCCGGCGGCGTCACGGGTGGTGTCGGCGGGTTACGGCGTGCCGATCCGCACGGCACCGGGGTCGGTCATGTGGTCGAATTCGGGCACCAGCCGCGCGAGCTGCGCCAGCGCCGCCGGCCCCTGCCCGGCGCGGGCCAGCGCCGCCACCTCGTCCAGCGCGCGGGCCACCAGGGCGGCGTCGGCGACGCGGGGCGTGGCCAC
>JBEQBS010000093.1:0-10238 GCA_041639675.1 Rubritepida sp.
CTGCCAGCGCAGCAGCCGCAGCGTGCGCAGCCGGTGGTGGCGCACGCGCGACACCCCGCCCATGGCGCGGATGCGCGGGGAGAGGGCCGCGCTCACGGCGCGCCGTCCGCCTGGATGGCCCCGCGCTCGGCCGCGTCGTCCAGCGCCGTCTCCAGCGCCGCGCGCACCTCCTCGCCGTGCGGCAGCGGCACGGCGGCGATGTGCGCCTCCATCGCGTCGCGCCAGCGGATCAGCGCGGCGGCGCCGTCCGGGGCCACCTTCGCCAGCGCGCGGCGGCACGCCGCGGCCCACTTGTCCGCGCTGGTGGTGGTCCAAACGTCGCCGTCCGGGCGGATCACGGTGAACACCGCCGCCTCGGCCGGCGCGCCCTCCATCACCGGGCCGCGCGCCGCGGGCAGCGGCGCGGCGGGGGGCGGCGCGTCCTCCATCTCTTCCGGCGCGTAGACGCCCAGCATCACCTCCGGCGCGTAGCGCCGTGCCCAGACGCGCGAGCCGGCATAGGCGAGCTGCTGGTCAGGCTGCTTCACCCACATCTTGTTCTCCGTCTTGGCGTCCGCGAGGCGCAGCGTGATGGAAACCGCCTCCGCCTCGCCGCGCAGCTTGCCGCTGACGGTGACGGCGCGCCCGGCGCCCTCGCCGCTGTAGTCGTAGCGCAGCCGCCCCTCCAGGATGCCGCTGGACTGGATGGCAGCCGCCACGATCTTGCCGGAGTGCATCAGCTTGCCGCTGACGACGCTGACCTCCTGTGCCACCGCGAAGGGGTCCATGCCCCAGCGCATCGCCTGGTTGATGACCAGGAAGGCGTCGGCCGGGTTCTGCACGGCGGCGGGCAGCAAGCGCGCCTTCGCCATCATCTCCGCCATGCGCCACGCCTCGGGCAGATCGCGCGGCAGGAGGGCATTGGCCGGCTGCGTCGCCAGCGTGGGGGCCAGGGCGTTCATCACTTCATCCTCTTCGGCGTCAGGCGCACCGTGGCGCCGCCGTTGCTCATCTGCGCGCCGGGCACGGCCTCGCCGGCCTCCAGCGCGGCCTTGATCGCGCGCTCGTCCGGGCGCGGCGGCGGCTGCACCAGGAACCGCTCGGGCAGCGCCTTGGCGTCCAGCACCACCACCCGGCGCGGCAGATCGGCCAGGGACAGGACGTGCGTCTCGGTGTCCACGCGCGTCGCGCCCATCTCCATCAGCGGCAGCACGGCGCGGCGCAGCGTGGCGGCGGCGGTCTTGGCGGCGTCCTCCGCCTCCTCGGCCGCCAGGATGGCCGGGATGGCGTCGCGCAGCGCGGCGACGATGCCGTCCGCCATCTGCGCGAAGCCCGCCGCCTCCCGCACGCTGGCCGGCAGGGCGGGGTTGCGCGCGATGGGCGCCAAGGCATCGGCGAAGGCGGCGAGCGCCTCCACCTCGAAGCGCGAGGCGCGCGAGGGCGCGCGGGGCGCGGGCGCCTGGGTCTCCATCACCGGCACGCCTCCGCATCCGCCGCGCGGTCCCACAGCGTGTCCGCGCTGGGCAGCGCCTCCACGATGTGCAGCAGCGCCGTCTCGGCCTCGTCCAGCACCTCGGCGGCGGCGGCGTGGTAGCTGCCCTCCAGCCCGCGCGCCGCGCTCTCGGCGTCGCACGCCTGGGCGCAGCGCAGCACCTCGACGCGCGCGGCCTCCAGCGCCGCCACGGCGCGGGCGTAGAGGCAGGTGACGCCGCGCCGGTCCAACTCGGCGCGCAGGGCGGCGGCGGCGTGGACCTCGGGCGGGACGGGGACCATGGGCAGGGCCGGGATGGCCACGCCGGGGAAGATGGCGGGCATCACGCGTCCCCCCGGCAGGCTGGTCTTGACCGGTGCGACGATGGCCTGCGCCGCGGCCCGGACGCCCTGGGCGACCGCGGCGCGGAACGCCGCCTCAAAGGCGGCGAGGGCCGCGGCGTCGAAGCCGGTCTTGGCGTAGTAGGCGCGCAGCGCCGCGGCGGTGGCCGGGCTGAGCACCGGCCGCTCACGGGCGGCCAGATACGCGCGCTCCACCGCGCTCGGGGTGCAGGAGGGGCGCATCAGGCGGCGCTCACGAAGCGCAGGCCGCACATGGCCATGCTGCGGTCATTCAGGCGGATGATGGCGACGCCGTTCACCGCGCCGCAGAACTCGCCCTCGCCATGCCCCAGCGGGGAGGCCCACCTGATGCGCTGGCCCTTGCTGAACATCATCCCATCCTCCGCACCCGGCCGGGATGGCGGGTGTGGGGGGATAGTAGCCAGAGGCTACATATCAGCGCAAGAGCGAATGTGCCCCTTGGCTACATTTTTCCATGAGGCTTGCGCGGGCGGGGTGGTGGGTGCCGGGTGGGCGTCAGGCGGCGATGCGGAGGTCCGCGATGCTGCCGATCCGTTCGATCGCGGCCGTTTCGTCCTCACGGTAGAAGGCGAAGCCGTCGATCCGGTTCACCACGCGCAGCACCCTCGGGCTGGTGAAGCTGATGCTGCGCGCATCCTCCAGCAGCGCGGCGACACGTAATTGCCCGGGCATTCGCATGCGCGCCTCCTGCCACAGCAGCAGCGCCTCGGTCAGCCGGTCTACCGACTGGGCGAGGAACACCGCCGTCGGCATCCCGCCGTCGTGCGGGCGCAGCAGCACGTCGGCCGGAAACTCCGCCAGAGCCGGGGACGGCGGCGCCGCGGTCTCTACGCTCGCCACCATGCCAAGACGGCCGCGCAAGGCGGCCACGGCGTCCTCCACGAAGGTGCTGCGCACCACCTCGCGCGTCCAGAACTCGATGCCGCGGGCGGACGCCAGCGCAGAGAGGAACCCAATGACCTCGTTCGGCCCCGGCGGGGCATCCAGCGGCGGTGTGCGGATTTCGAGGGTCTGCTCGTCCACGAATGCACCGGCGGGGCGCAGCGTGCGGTCCAGGAACTCCCGCCGCTGCCCCTTCAGCACGTCGAGGCCCGATGCGTCGAGATCGGCCAGGAAGGTGCCGGCATCGGCGAGATAGGGCGCGCCTTGGTCGAGCACCACGTAGGCGCCGATGCGATCCCCGACCGCATCCTCCGCCGGCAAGCTGACGGCGAGACCGGCCGGAACCTCGTGCACCTCGACCGAAGCGCAGAAGTGCCGGCACAAGTCGGTTCGGAGGGCGGCGGCGTTCACAGCAGGGTTCCTTGCGTCACCTCGGGCAACGGGACATCAACGCGGAACATCCTACACGCTGCGGCAAAGAAAGCATCGGGCGTCTTGCCCTGCATGCTGCGCCTGGGCGTTGCTCCCCGGAGAAGGTCGGGGGCGGCGATGGAAGCCGTGCCAGCCTCAGGCAGCGCCGTCGGGCACCAGGCGTGCAGGTGCAGCCCGGGGTGGCTGGCATGGTCCTCCAGCCGCGCCAGCAACCTCAAGTGCCCGGCCATGTCCTGAAGCAACCAGGCGCGATACTGGCCCATACGGACGCTGACGGTGGCGAGAACGAGGAAGTCCCCGGCCGCCCCGACGCAAGGGTGCGCGCGCCATACCCAACCCGGCGGCCCGCGAAGGGAGCGGGTGAAGGGCGTGAAGCGCGGCGGCGCCGGCAACGGCCGCCATGGCGCGGGCGGACCGTCTGCCAGCTTGGGCTGAGCGACCAATGTGCGCAGCGGCGCACGGCTCACCCCCATACCCCCCGCCAATCCAGCGCCCGCATCACCGCCATTGCCAACGCCCCACCACGCGCGCGACGATCAAGGCTTACGGAACGTGGACGACGGTTCCTCTGCTGATTGCTCAAGAATGGTCAGGACCGCCTCGCGCACTTTGTCGGGGACGTTGCGGCTGAGCAGCAACATGCGCTCCTCCTCCGGCGTCTCCACCTTAACCGTGCCCCGGCCTTGATCGCCGTAGAGCAGGATGTTGAGGTCAATGCCGTAGTGCCGAGCGATGGCCACGAGCCTGTC
Organism: Rubritepida sp.; assembly: GCA_041639675.1. Taxonomy (GTDB): domain Bacteria; phylum Pseudomonadota; class Alphaproteobacteria; order Acetobacterales; family Acetobacteraceae; genus Roseococcus. The sequence continues at coordinate 3,897 of JBEQBS010000093.1, forward strand.
TCTCCCTGGCTTTTTGGCTCCGGTCTCATACTGCGCGACCATCGCGCGTGCGGTCCCGATGCCAGCAGCCAGGTCAACTTGGTTCTCTTTTCGTTCTTCGCGCAAGGCCCTGATGCGGCGGGCGATGGCGGAAAAGTCGAGCTGAGGTTCCATCCCCTCATCATGTGCGACCGTTTCTGACCATGAGTGCCCGTGGGCTACAATAGGGCTTGCAATCGAATGTAGCCGTGGGCTACCTTCGCGCCTATGAGCGCCGTGGAGCAGTTGATCGAGAAGCTTGGTGGGGTGTCGGCTACGGCCCGCGCCTTTGGCGTCGCGCACACCAGCGTCCTCAAGTGGAAGCGACGCCAGGAACTTCCGGCGGAGCGTGTCAGTCATGCCGTGACCCTCACCGGGTTGGATGCGAGCGAACTGGCGCCCTCTGCTGCGAAGCTCGCCGCCGCCTTCGCCCCGCAGGCTGCGGAGTGATGGGGATGGTGCCCCCGAAGGAGAACGACCATGGATTTCGTGGAATGCGACCTGCGCGAGCGGCTGACGCTGGCGATGATCGCGGCCGGGCACAACCCGCATTCCGTGCTGGAGGCCGTGCCGATGCTCGCCGCGATGATCGAGGGGCGCGCCGTGCCGAAGCCCGGCGCGCCGCCCGTCAGCGCGGGGTAAGCACGCTCACCCTCTGCGCCACCTCCTCCAGCAGCTTCAGCGCATACTCGCGGTCCAGCGGCCTGTCGCCGAGCGCGGGCGCATCCAGCCTCCGGCCTTCGGCATACGCGATGGACAACGCCATCCTCCAGGCCAGCGCGGCGGGGGTCTGCGGGAACTCCGACATTCGTCTTCTCCATAGGGTCAGCAACAACCCCATGGTGAGGCCCGCCGGGGCGGGTGGGCAACCGCCCGCTCCGGGCCGGCCGGGCGAGGCGTAGCCCATGGCGGGGAGAGGCAGCGCGGGGGAGAAGGCGCCGGATGCGCGGTTCATCCCGCGCACGCGCGGCACGGCCTGGACGCCGGAGCGCGATGCCGAGCTGCTGACGCTCGCCGGGCAGATGTCGGGCAATCACGGTGCCATCGGCGCGCGCATCGGCCGCACCGCCATCGCCGTGCAGGCCCGCCTGGGCCGGCTGGCGGAAATCGGGCTGCTGCCGGTCAGCGTGCCCGTGCTGGCAGCCGAACCCGCGCCAGCCCCGCCCGCGCCGCGCATCGAGGCCGCGCCCGTGGTGCTGGACGCATGGGCGCGCGAGGCCCGGCGCCAGTCGCGGCGCCACATGTCCGATGCCGAGGCCGCGATGGAGGGCGCTGCGATGCGCCGTCGCTTCGAGGCACGCAAGTTGGCCGGCGGGGGCACCACCCCCCGCCGGCCGGGCACTCCGCATCAGGTGAACACCGCACTCCATGCCCCTCATGTGCATGGAGATGCCCCGTGAATGCCAGCGTGCAGGACGCGCCGATCGGCGCGCTTTCCGTCTGCAACCTTCTGCGGAACGCCTATCCCCGCCACGCGGCGAAGCACGTCGCGCGCGGTGCCGACGTGCCCGTGGACACCGCCCGCGCCTGGGTCACGGGCCGCAAGCGCATGTGCGCCGTAGCCCTGCTGCGCCTCGCCGCCCGATGCGACCGCTTCGCCGCCACGATGGAGAACGCCCTGGATGAAGAACGCGCTGCGGCGGCTGCTGGCACGCATCGCACGGGCAGCGGCGCGCCTGCTGCGCCGGCTGGCACGGGGGCGTAGCTAACATGGCCGCCGCCTTCGCCCTCCTCATCCTCGCCGCCTGCGTCGGCCTCGCGCTGTGGTGCCTGCGGTGATGAGCGTGCCCCTCTACCTCGTGGCCGTTCTGCTGCACGGTCTCGCGCTGATTTCTGCCGCGGGCGCCGGTTCGGCGCACAACGCCGGCAACATGGGCGCATTCGGCGTCGGCGCGTGGTTTGCCGTCATAGTGACTGGCGCCGCGATGGTCTGCCTCGCGGCGGCGTTGCGCTCATGATCGCCCTCGCCATCGTCCTGGGCCTCGCCGTCGCCGTTGCGCTGCTGGGCGCCGCGTGGTGGGGCGGCGTCGCCGCCCTGCGCGACTGGCGCAACGATGGGGGGCACTGGTGATGGCCTGGACCCCTGGCATCGTGCATCGTTCTCTTGTCACGGGCATCGAAGCGCAAGACGGCTACATCTACTCGGGCCTGGGCTTGATCTTGGAACGTGCTGCCGTGCCTGCGCGCGGCAAGCGGCGGGGGAAGCCCGCGCAGTGGTGGTTGATCCATCTCGGATCGGGCCACGCCGTCGCGCGTCTGACCGGCGATGTGCGGACCGTGTTCCCGGCAGCGGCGGACATTGCGGAGTGCGGACCCTGGGCCGATTTCGACACGCTGACCGGCTGGCAGCAGGTCTGCCCTGACCTGCCGCAACGCACGCGTGCTGCGGTGGCGCGGTGGCGTGGCGTGGCGGCGTTTTCAGCAGGCGGTGGCAGTAATGCCGATAGTGCGCGCGAGGTGGCATATGCTCGCGCCTGACACCCACCCCATCCCGGCCCCGGCCGGCGATGCCGCGCCCGGCGGCAACCACCGGGCTGTCTCTCCCGAAACTTCCCCGGCGGCGCTGCACCCACACGCTGCCGCCGGGGCTTTTCGGCGGGGGCGCCACATCTCCTTCGAGGCGCGCGACGCGCTGGCCGCCATGTGGCGCCAGCGGGTGCCGATGATCGGCATGATCCGCGCCTCCGGCCTGGCCTATGACACCGTGCGGCGCGTGCTGGGCGACGCCCGCGCCGCCGGCACGCTGGGCAGGCGCGCGTGACCACCCCGCCCCGCCCCACCGAACAGGCCCGCATCCTCTGGCGCGCCGGCACGCGCAACATCCGCGAGCTGCACGAGCGTACCGGTGTCCCGCTGGACCTGCTGCTGGCGCTCGCCGGCCAGTGGCAGCGCGAGATGGCGCGCGCAGGCCGCGCGCCGAAGCGGGGGCGCCGCTGATGCTGGTTCGCACCGACATGACCCTCGCCGATGAGATTGACGCGCTGGGCCTCGCCTCCGATCCGCGCCGCCGCCAGCCCGTGCCGCTGGGCGTGCTGGTGCAGGATGCCGTCAAGGGCGCCGCCAAGGCCAAGGAGGGCCTGATCCAGCGCGCCATCATCCGGCGCCTGGCGCTGCTGGGCATCGTCGCGGTCCATGTCCCCAACGGCGGCTCCCGCGGGCGCATCGAAGGCGCGCGGCTGAAGGCCGAGGGCGTCATGGCTGGCTTCCCTGACCTGATCCTGCTGGGCACCGCCGGGCGCGTGGGCTTCCTGGAGGTGAAGGGTCCGACCGGGCGCCTGTCCGATGCCCAGCGGGAGCGGATCGCCATGCTGCACGCGCGCGGGCACCTGGTCGCCGTGGTGCGCTGCCAGGACTACGCGGAACAGGTGGTGCGGCAATGGGGGTGGGTGGTGTGATGGCGCTGCACCCCGACATCGAGCGCCTGGCGCTGCTGGGCTGGCACCTGGTGCCCACCGTCCGCAAGTCCCGCAAGGGCTACTGGCGCGGCTACTACAACGACGCCACCCACGATCTCGACACGCTGGAGCGCTGGCAGCACGAATACCCCGGCTGCAACTGGGCCGTCCTGCCCGGCCCTTCCGGCGTGTGGGCGCTAGACGTGGACGTTCCCGGCCCGGACCATGCCGAGGATGGCGTGGCCAGCCTGCGCGCGCTGGTGGACCTGCACGGGGCGCTGCCTCCCCGCCCGCATGGCCGCTCCGGCGGCGGCGGGCATCTGCTGGTGTTCGCCGCCACGGCCCCCATCAAGGGCGGCTCCGGCAAGCCCGCGCCGGGCCTGGACACCCAGGCCAACCGCTCAAACACCTTCACCGTCGCGCCCTCCCGTCACCGCCGCACCGACGATCCCTACCGCTGGATCGTCGCGCCGTGGGAACTGGTGCCGCCGCCAGCGCCGGAATGGCTGCTGGCCCTGCTGGCGCCGCCCCCGCCGCCGCCCCGTCCGCTCCGGCCCATGGTGCCCACCAGCGACCGCGCCATCCGCGCGCTGATGCGCTCGTTCCGCGAGGTCGAGGCCGCGCCGCGCGGCCAGCGCAACGCCGCGCTGCACCGCCGCGCCGTGCTGATCGGCGGCTTCATCGGCGCCGGCGCGCTCGACCGCGGCACCGCGGAGCGTGAGCTGGTCGCCGCCGGCATGTCCGCCGGGCAGTCGCGCGCCGAGGCGCAATCCACCGTCCGCTCCGGCCTGCGCGCCGGCGAGCTGCGACCGATCGCCTGGGGGAACGCGTGAACCACATGAGCACCCCCGGCGGGCTTGCGGAGCTGCAAGCGCGGCTGGACCTGGATGAGAAGAAGGACGTGCGCCCGAACCTGGGCAACGCCGTCCTGGTGCTGGCGCTTGATCCCGCCCTTAAGGGGATGCTGGGTTTCTGCGAGTTCCGCGACGTGGCCTTGCTGATGCGCCCGCCGCCGGTGGGCAACGACACCGACCTGCCGCTGCCGGGCCCCTACCCGCGGGCCTGGCGCCGGGCCGATGTGGTGATGGTCGCGTCCTACATTCAGCGAACCCACGCGCCCAAGATGGCGCGGGAGACTGTGGAGGACGCCATGGAGGCGGAGGCTGCGCGCAACCGCTTCCACCCTGTGCGCGACTGGTTGGCCAGCCTCCGATGGGATGGCGTCCAGCGGCTGCATCGGCTGCTGCCCCAGGGGTTCGGAGCCGCCGATACCGGCTACACCCGCGCGGTCGGTCGCAAGGTCTGCATCGCCGCCGTGCGCCGTGTCCGCCATCCGGGGTGCAAGTTCGACCACGTTCCGGTCGCCCAAGGGGCGCAGGGCAAGGGAAAGTCCACGCTCTACGCCGCCCTGTTCGGCCTGGACTGGTTCAGCGACAACCTGCCCGACGACCTGGGCGACAAGGACGCGGCCATGGCGCTGCGCGGCGTCTGGGGGCTGGAGATGGCGGAGTTGACGCAGCTCCTCCAGTCGGAGCCGGAGAGCATCAAGGCGTTCATCACCCGCACCGTGGACCGTTACCGCCCGCCCTATGGCCGCATGGTGCTGGAGGTTCCGCGGCAGGGTATCCTGGTGGGCACCACCAACTCCCAGGAATGGCTGCGGGACGCCACCGGCAACCGCCGCTTCTGGCCCTTCGATTGCGGCGAGCTGGATATCCGCTGGGTGCGCGAGAACCGGGATCAGCTGTGGGCCGAAGCCGCCGCCGCCGAGAGCGCCGGCGAGGCTCATTGGCTGGACGAGGCCGACGACCGCGAGGAAGCCGAGGCCCAGCAGCAGGACCGGATGGTGGAGGATCCATGGGAACGGCGCATCGCCGCCTACCTGGCCGAAAGCATGATCCGCGAGGCCACCGCCGCCGAACTGCTGGAACGGGCGCTGCAACTGGCGCCCGGCCAGATGGAGCATCGGCACTCCATGCGCGTGACGCGGCTGCTGACCATGTGGGGGTGGAAGAAGCGGCACACCAAGCGCGGCAGCGTGTGGGGGCGCCCCGATGGGTGAATGGTGAATGGTTGGGTGAATGGTCGGTGAATGGTCGTTTCAGTCGGAAAGCGGCGGAAAACGGGGAAAGGTGAATAGGGTGAATGGTTGGCCGACCCGTCTTACCCCCATGCGCGTATAGCTAACTCTCCTCCTAACCATTCACCCTATTCACCCTATTCACCACCCCAGGAAATACCTGGGTTTGCGGCGGTGAATGGTTGGGTGAATGGTGAATGGTTGGCAGACAACCCGTTGAACGAGAAGGAAAGACGATGGAAGACCGAGCGGCAATCACGCGGTTCAAGGACGGCCAGTTCCAGCCCTGGGATGCGCCGGATTGGTGGGACGGCACCTTCGGTTTCCCAGGCGGCTACGATGAGGTTGCCGGCCCAGAGGGATGCCGCCAGATCATCGCCTGGGGCGACGTGGTGGATGGCGCCGTCGCCTACTCGGGGCTTCGTGGTGGCGCTCACCACAAGCGACCACGTCATGCACGTCTGGTGCTCGAATGAGGCCGATTTCCTGACGCTGGTGACCGGGCCGCTCAAGGCCTGGCTGCAACTGGCTGGGCATCGCCCCTGATGGCCGACCCCCGCGCCCTGCACCGCGCCGCCTGCTGGCGTGCCGCGCCCGGTGCCGTCAGCAGCACCGGCCCGGACGGCTGGGGCCTGGTGCTGCTGCCCGATGGCCGGGCGCTGCACACCCGCCCCGACCTGTGGCGCATCGTCGAGGCCGGGCTGTGAGCGCGCCCGCATGGTGCGCCTACCCGGCCCCCACCGCGCCCGGCCGCGGCTGCTGGGCGCTGCTCAACGGGCTGATCCGCGACCGCGCGGATTGCGGCGGGTGCGAGTGCTTGACCCCGGCCGTTGCTGACCATGCCCGCGC
>JBEQBS010000094.1:0-10201 GCA_041639675.1 Rubritepida sp.
CTATGCGCCCGCGGCCGGCGCGGCGGTCTTCGCCGAACTCACGGCGATGGCCCGCGCGGCGCTGGCGGCCGGCCAGGCCGTGGTGGCCGATGCCGTCTTCGCCCACGCCGCCGAGCGCGACGCGCTGGGGCCGTGCCGGGGCTTCTGGCTCACCGCCCCCATGGAGGTGCTGCGCGCCCGCGTGGCGGCGCGGCGCGACGACGCCTCCGATGCCGGAATCGCCGTGCTGGAGGCCACGGCGGCGCGCGGCATCCACGCACCGGAATGGACCGCGCTGGACGCCACGCAGGACCCCCTGCCTGCCGCGTGCAAGGCGCTGGACCTGGACGCGCCCGCCCCGCCATAACGACGAGCGAAACGAGTCGCTGGGGGAAGAAGACCATGGCCTATCGCCGCCTGCTGCTGCCGCTGACCGGCACCGCCGCCGGGGAAGCCGCGCTGGCCACCGCGCTGATGGTGGCGCGCATCTGGGGCGCCCATGTCCATTGCCTGCATGTGCGCGTGGATGCGCGCGACGTCGCGCCCCTGGCCGGTGAGGGCCTTTCGGGCGCGATGATCGAGGAGATGATGGCCGCCACCGAGCGCGAATCCGGCGACCGCGCCGGCCGCGTGCGCGCCCTGTTCGAGCGCTTCGCCAGCGCGGCGGGCGACGTCACCATCGCCAATTCCGCCGAGACGGCGCTGAAATCCGGCGGGCCCACCCTGTCCTTCGAATCCATCGCGGGGCGGGAGGAGGACGTGGTGGCGCAGCAGTCGCGCCTCTACGACATGGCGGTGGTGCCGCACCCGGAAGCGGATGAGGACGTTTCCAGCAGCGATGCGCTGCATGCCGTGCTGTTCGACAGCGGCCGGCCGGTGCTGATCGCGCCCCGCCTGGCGCCGGCCAGCATCGGCACCCGCGTGTGCTGCGCCTGGAACGGCAGCGCGGAGAGCGCGACCGCCATCGCCGCCGCCCTGCCCTGGCTGCACCGCGCCGATGCCCGGCGCATCCTGTATTCCGCCGACTACCAGCGGCGCGGTCCGAAGGTGGAGGGCATCCTCGCCTACCTGCACTGGCACGAGATCGAGGCGGAGGCGGTGGAGTTCCGCCCGATGACCAAGGATGTGGGCGCCGGCCTGCTGGGTGCCGCGCGGGACTTCCAGGCGGACCTGCTGTGCATGGGCGCCTACAGCCATTCCCGACTGCGCCAGCTGATCCTGGGCGGGGTGACGCGCCACGTGCTGGAAAACGCCGACGTGCCCGTGCTGATGTGCCGCTGAAGCGGCACGTCAGCACGGGCGGCTTTTTCGTGCCCTCACCGCCATCGCCCATGGCGATGGCTACGCCGGGCGCCGCGCATCCGCCCGCCTTGGCTTCGGCACCCTGAAGGGTGCCGGCGCGCGCCGTGCGCGCGCATCCTGCGTTGGCGGTGCCGGTTCTGCGCGGATGGCGCGGGCTGGCCGGCGCTCGCCTGCGGCGTTGCGCCTCGGGCGATGGGCGCGGTGCTGGTCCTGTGGCGGCAGCGCTGGCTGGCCGGCGCGCGCCTGCGGCGTTGCGCCTCGGGCGGTGCGGGCGCCGACGACCAGCGCCGTCAGCCGCGGATCACCGCGGCATAGACCATCGCCTGCCGCAGCTTCGCCAGCTTCAGCCGCAGCCCCGCCGGCAGCGCCGGCCAGAGCGCCAGGCGCAGCAGCAGCGCCTTCAGCCAGCCCCATCCGCTCACCGGCCGCAGCGCGCGCATCAGCGGCCACAGCCGGTGGCGGCGCACCGCCTCCGGGTGCGCCTGGGCGAGCAGCGCGTAATTCCCCACCGAGCGGTCCAGCCGGCCCAGCCAGCCGGCATCCGTGTGGTGCTCCATGTGCGACACGCTGTTGTCCACGTGGCGCACCGGGGCCAGCGGCGCGATGCGCAGCGCCCAATCCGTGTCCTCCCACCCCCAGCCGGTGAAGCGGCCGTCGAAGGGCGCACGCAGGAACAGGTCCCGCCGCAGCTGGAAGTTGGCGGACAGGAAGTTGCCCTCGGGGTCGCGGTTGCGCTCGGCGGCGGGAATCCATTCGCGCATCCGGCTATGCGCCTCGAACAGCCGCGCATCCGGCGGCGCCGGCGGGCAGCGCAGGCCGGTGCGGCCGCCGCAGGTCACGGCATCCGGCGCCTCCCGCGCCGCCTCCAGCGCGCGGCCCACGAAGCCGGGCGCGTCCGGCAGGCTGTCGGCATCCAGGAACAGGATGTGCTCGCCCTTCGCCGCCTCCGCCAGCGCGTTGCGGGCGCCGGAGCGGCCCAGGTTGCGCGGCGCGCAGGCGAAGCCCGCCGCCAGGCCGCGCGCCCCGGCCATCGCCAGCACCTCCTCCTGGCCCTCCAGCGCCGGGTTGCCATCCACCAGCACCAGCAGCTCCACCGCCAGCGGGTCCGCCAGCGCCGCCATGTCGCCCAGCAGTTCCGCCACGAGGGGGCGCACGTCGCGGTCGAAGGTCGGCACCAGCACCGACAGCATCGGCCGCGCCCCGGCGCGCGCCGGCGTCTCCTGCATCATCGCGCCACCCCCCGCGCCGCCAGCGCCCAGACCAGCGCCGTGCACAGCGCATAGACGGCCAGCCGCGCCAGCACCGCGCCCTCCAGCCCCAGCAGCGGCGTCGCCACCCAGCACAGCCCCAGCGTCAGCGCCAGGGAGACCACCACCACCCCCAGCCGGTGCGATTGCCGCCCCGTCGCGCTCAGCAGGTCGGCGCCGACCACATAGGCGCCGAACAGCGCCGGCATCGGCGCCAGCAGCCGCACCAGCCAGGGCAGCTCGGCATAGGCGCCACCGAAGACCAGCGGCAGCAGCCAGGCGAACAGCAGCAGGCCCACGCCCCCCGCCGCGCCCAGCCCCATCGCCAGCCCGGCCATGCGCCGCGCCAGGGCCCGGCAGGCCTCGATGCTGTCCGCCGCCAGCCGGAACATGCGGGCGTAGAGCGCGTAGCCTAGCGCCTTCATCGGCAGCGTCACCACATCCACCACCCGGAAGGCCGCGGCATAGAGCCCCGCCGCCTCGGGGCCGAGGAATTGCAGCACGATCGGCTTGTCCAGATCCTTCACCGAGGCCTGGAGCGCGCTTTCCGCGGCGAAGGTCAGCCCCTCGCCCCACAGGCCGGGAATCCAGGCCGCGCGCGGCCAGCCATGATCCCGCACCACCAGCCCCAGGCACGCGACGGCCGAGAGCGCGGTGGCGAGGAGGTACCAGCCGGCCCAGGCCTCCAGCGTCAGCGGCGCGTGCAGCAGCCCGGCCAGGATGATCGCCCCCAGCCGGAAGGCGCCGGGGATCACGGTGGCGGCCGATTGCCGCGCCGATTGCCCGGACGCCATGTAGATGCTGACCGCCAGGTTGGCCCAGCGCCCCAGCCACAAATCGGCCAGCAGGATCATCGCCAGCGCCGCGGTGCCCAGGTGCCCGGCCTCGATCAGCGGCAGCAGCAGGAACAGCAGCAGGCCCAGCGGCACGGCGGTCAGCACCACCGAGGCCAGGCCATGTCCCACCCAGCGCCGCATCGCCGCGGGGTCGCGCGCCACCTCGCGGATCAGCAGCTGGTCGCTGCCCCAGCCGACGAAGCAGCCCACCGCGACCGTGATGGCCGTCAGCGCCGCGAACAGCCCATAGCCCTCCGGCCCCAGCAGCCGCAGCGCCAGGATCAGCCAGCCGATCTGCGTCAGCAGCTGCAGCCCGAAGCCGCCGAAGATGACGGAAACATCCAGCGCCAGCGCCTTTTCCGGCAGGTATCGCGCGAGCAATGCCTTCATCCCCGCAGCGCCCCGGCGATGGCGTGCCACAGCGGCTTCATCCGCATCTCCCGGTCCAGCGGGTGGCCGCGTGAGGGCAGGCCGTCGCGTCGGCGCGCGAAGCTGCTGTCCTGCTGCCAGGCCTGCACGTCGGACAGGCCCCAGAGCACCAGCATGCGCGTGGCCGGCTGGTCCAGCGCCACGCGCAGGAAGCCGGCCGCCATGGCCGCGGCCTCGGCATCGCGGGCGGCGGCTTCGGCGGGCAGCAGGCGGTCCACGATGTCCAGCTCGGTGATCTCCACCAGCAGGCCCATCCCCGCCACCTCGCGCAGGAAGCGGGCCAGCCGCGCTTCGTCCAGCGGGGCGGAGCGCGGGGCGAGGTGCGCCTGGATGCCCAGCGCCTGGACCGGCGCGCCCTCGCGCAGCAGGCGCTCCAGCAGGCGCAGCATGGTGATGCGGCGGCGCTCCTGCCGGCGGTCGCCCAGCTCCAGGTCGAAATCGTTCAGCACCAGCCGCGCCGTGGGGTCGGCCTCGCGTGCCCAGCGGAAGCAATCGGCGAGGAGCGGCGGGGCGGCCAGCGGCGTGTCGCGCAGCCCGTCCTCGCCCAGCGGCTCGTTCACCACGTCCCAGGAGGCGATGCGGCCGCGCCAATGGCCGGCGACGGTGCGGATGTGGCGCTCCACCGTGGCGCGCAGGCCGGGTGCCGCGGGGTCGAACCAGCGCGGCAGCGCCTCGTGCCACAGCAGGGCATGGCCGCGCAGGCCCATGCCCTCGGCCGCGGCGGTGGCGGCGATCTCCTCGGCGCGCGTGAAGTCGAAGGCATCGGGCGTGGGGCGCAGCGCGTCCCATTTCAGTTCCAGCCCCGGCGCCAGCAGCGCGGCGTCGCGCCGCAGGGCCGGCAGCAGCGCCGGGTAATCGCGCAGCTGCCCGCGCGTCACCATGGCGCCGATCGCCAGGCCCCGCGCCTCCGCCAGCGCGCGCAGCCCCGGTTCCTGCGCGACGGCGCGCGCGGTTAGGAGGCTGCCCAGGAGGGCGCGGCGAGGCAGCCTCATCCGCGCCCGGTCAGCTTGCGGAAGATGCGCTGGCGGCGGGCGAAGCGGTCCAGCCCCGCGGCGTCGCCCAGATAGGCGCGCATCAGCGGTGGGTCGTTCCAGGGCGCGTCGTGCCAGGCCTGGCGCAGCCGGGGCGAGGACGCATCGCGCAGCCATTCGCCGGGAAACAGCGTGATCTCCGTGCCCGGCGGCGGGAGCGGCACCGCGCCGGGGTCGCGCCCGGCCACCCAGGCCACGAAGGCGCCGCCCAACCCCTCGCCGGGGCGCGCGGCCAGGTGGCAAATGGGCGTGGCGCGCGGGTTCATCTCGATCAGCAGGCGGCGCCCGGTGCCTTCCTCCACCACGAAGTCGAAGCCCAGCAGGCCAGACAGGCCCAGCGCCTCCACCATCGCCGCGGCGCTGGCGGCCATCCGCGCATCCTCCACCACGCGGATCACCGTGGCGGGCGCGGTCGGGCCGGCGGCCTGCAGCACCTCCACCGACAGGCCCGCCAGCACCCGGCCGCGATCGGCCAGCACGGCGCGGTTGGCCGGGAAGCCCGTGACGAATTCCTGCAGGTCGGGGTCGTGGCGGTGCCAGTAGCGCCGGGTGAAGACGGGACGCGAGCTGCCCTCCCACGCCGCCAGCTTCAGCGCCTCCATCAGCCCCGGGCGGCTGGTGGCGCGGGCGAAGGCGGCGGGCGCATCCTCCATCCGCCGCAGCACGATCACGCCGGCCCCGCCCCAGGTGCCATCGGTCTTCAGCACCTGCGGCAGCCCGTGCGCGCGCAGCGCGGCCTCCAGCGCCGGCACGTCGGGCACGGGCACCGTGCGCGGCATGGGCAGGCCCAGCTTCGCGGCCAGCGCCATCTGCGCGCTCTTGGCACCCGCGACGGCGTAGCCAGCGGGGTCGCCCAGGCTGGCTTCCACCACCGCGCACAGGTCGGCCTCGGCATGCAGCCCGGCGAGGATGGCCGCGCCGCGGTCATCGGTGGCGACCACGCGGTCGGGGCGGCAGGCGCGGATGGCGGCGGCGATGTCCTGCGGCTTGCGCCAGGGGCGCAGCCGGTGCTGCCGCACCGGCGCGGCGGAGCGCGCGATCAGCGAGTGCCAGAGGCTCACCGCCTCCACCTCCGCCCCTGCCTCGCGCAGCGCCATCGCCAGCCGGGCGGCCGGCGTCCAGTGCTGGGTGGAGAGCAGAAGGAGCCTCATGCGCGCGAGGCCCGCGCCAGGCGCCACCACGCGACCTTGCCCGCCACCTCGGTGAACTTCACCGATTGCAGCGCCGCCGGCCGCCCGCCGCCGCGCAGCGCCGCCAGCCCCCAGCGCAGCCCCACCACGCCGAGCTGCACCACCGCCTTGGCCGAAAGCAGCGCGCCGGCGCGCAGCGGCGCCGCCGAACGCCGCGTCACCACCGTCCCGTAGATCTGGCCGGTGCGGAAGTTGCGCCGCCGCATGTAGGCCAGGGTGGCGCGGTCCTCCGGCACCAGCTCATGCACGACGGCTTCCGCGCACCAGACGAAGCGGCGGCCGCGCTCGAACAGGCGGATGAACAGGTCGAAATCCTCGCCGCCGCAGCGGCCCAGGAAGGGGTCGAAGGGCGCCGGGTCGTCCAGGCAGGTGGCGCGCATCAGCAGGGAATTGCCCGTGCCGATCCAGCGGCCGGAGACGCTCTCGTCATGCCGCAGCGTCAGTTCCGTGCCGGTGGGCCAGGACAACCGGCGCTCATAGGAACGGCCGGTGGGGTCCCAGGGGGGCGGGCCGCCGGGGAATTCCGGGATCACCGCGCCGAAGACCAGGTCGGCGCCGGTGGCCACCTGGGTCTGCACCAGCGCCGCCAGCCAGCCGGGCTCGCAGCGCTCGTCATCATCCAGGAAGACCACGCGCTCGGAATCGCTCGCCGCCACGCCCGCGTTGCGCGCCACCGAGATGTTGGGGTCCGGCGCGGCCAGGTAGCGCAGGGGCAGGCCGGGCAGCGGCACCATCGCCTCCACCTGCGCGCGGGCGTTGGAATCGGGGGAGTTGTCCACCACCAGCACCTCCGCCGATTCGCCGGGCGGCAGGGCCTGGTCGCGCGCGGTGGCGACGGCCTTCGCCAGCGGGCCGGGGCGGTTGAAGGTGCAGATGACGACGGTGGTGCGCGGCATGTCTGCCCCCGGTTCTACGCCGAATCCTTTTCCGAATCATTCAGGGGCGCAAGCACAGGCTTTGCGCGCCATCCCGCTTTCCCGCAGCCTGCGAATCCATGTCCGCCCCCGCCAGCCAGACCGACCCCACCGGCCAAATCCCCGCGCTCGACGGGCTGCGCGCCGTCTCCATCCTGCTCGTCATGGTCTCCCATGCCGGGTTCGGGCACATTGTGCCCGGCGGGCTGGGGGTGACGCTGTTCTTCGGCATCAGCGGCTTCATCATCACCCGCCTGCTGCTGGCCGAGCATGCGGCCACCGGGCGCGTCGCCTTCGGCGCCTTCTACGCAAGGCGGTTCCTGCGCCTCTCGCCCGCGCTGCTGATCTACGCCGCCTGCGCCGGGCTGGCGATGGCGGCGCTGGGGGACCCCTTCCGCCCGGCGGAATGGCTGGCCATGCTGTTCTACGCCGCCAACATCTGGAAGCTGTGGGGCGGCTTCCCCGATGGCGCGCTGGCGCCGCACCCCTTCGGCATCCTGTGGTCATTGGCGGTGGAGGAGCATTTCTACCTGCTCTTCCCCGCGCTCGCCGTGGCGCTGCTGCGGCGCGGCTGGTTCCTGCCGGCCATGCTGCTGGGCTGCGCGCTCTCGCCGCTGTGGCGCATGGTGGTGCACGCGCAATGCGGCGCCGGCGGCGGCCCCCTTTGGCTCTGCGGCACCTTCCCCGAGTTCCGCATCCACATGGGCACCGACACGCGGCTGGACGCCATGCTGTGGGGCTGCGCCCTGGCGTGGCTGTGCCGCCCCGGCAGGCTGCCGCGCAGGGCCACCGCCGCCTGGCCCCTGCCGCTGGGCGGCGCGGCGCTGCTGGCGAGCCTGCTGATCCGCGACCCCTGGTTCCGCGAGACCTGGCGCCATTCCGTGCAATCCGCCGCCATCGCCCTGGCGATGGGGCCGCTGGTCTTCGCCCCCGCCTGGGGCTGGCTGCGCGGCGTGCTGTCCTGGCGGCCGCTGCTGGAGGTGGGGCGGATGAGCTACGCGCTCTACCTGTTCCATTGGCTGGCGGTGGGGCTGGCCTGCGCCGCCGCCGCCACGCCGATGCGCGACGCGCCCTATCCGCTGGCGTGGTACGCGGTGTTCATCCCGGCCAGCCTGATCCCCGCCGCGCTGGTGCATTACGGGGTGGAGAAGCCGGTGGCGCGGCTGCGCAGGCGGCTGCGGCGGGTCGGGTGAGCTGGGGCCGCGCGGATTCACGCCTCCGGGCGATGCCGCCCCGCGGCGATCCGCGCTACCGCCGCGGCACCTTGCGCATGGCGCGCAGCAGCCGCGGCGCCTCCAGGATGTAGCGCCGCCACAGCCGGCGCGGCTCGCTGGCCAGCCGGTGCAGCCATTCCAGGTTGGCGCGCTGCATCCAGATGGGCGCGCGCGCCTTGGCGCCGGTGACGAATTCCAGCGCCGCCCCCAGGCAGAGCCCCACCCCCGCCGCGCCCCCGGCGGCGGCGATGCGCGCGGCCAGCATCTCCTGCTGCGGCGAGCCGACGCAGAGGAAAACGAAGCGCGCCGGATGCGCCTGCACGAAGGCCACCGCCGCCGCCACCGCGGCCTCATTCCGGATGAAGCCCATCGGCGGGTTGTGGTGCGCCAGCCGCAGGAGGCCGAAACGCGCGCGCAGCGCCGCGATCATCGCCTCGCCGCCGCCGATCACCGTCACCGCGTCATCGGGCCGGATCACGCGGGCGAAGAGCGCGGCGGCCAGGTCGCTGCCCGGCGCAAGGTTCAGCCGCACGCCGCGGCGCCTGGCCAGCAGGCGCAGGATGCGGCTGTCGTTCAGGGAGAGCCAGGCGCCGTCATACAGCGCCCGCAGCGCGGCATCGCCGGATTCCAGCCGCAGCAGGTGGTCGGCATTGGGCGTCACCACATAGGCGAAGGGCGCGAGGGGGTCGCGCGCCGCCAGCAGGGCCAGCGCCCCTTCCAGGTCCAGGTCGTCGAACCGCACCCCCAGCAGGCGGAGGGCGGGGATTGTCTCAGCGTCCATGGCGGCCCGATCCGGGAATGACTGCGGCACGGCCAATGGTATAGTCATGTTTCCGTGGCAGTGTCGCGGGCACGCAGGGGCGCACGCCGGGGGACGGGGTTCATGGGGTTCCGCACAGGATGAGCGGATCGGTCACGGAAGGGGGGGCGGGGCTGCCGGTGCCAGCGGGCGCGCCGATGCCGCCGCCGCCCGCCCTGGCCGCCCCGGCCACGGGGGGCGCGTCCTGGGGCGGCTTCCACGCGATGGACCTGCTGGTGACGGTGGCGCTGCGCTGGCGCCTGCTGCTGCTGGCCGCGCTGGTGCCCGCCCTGCTGGGCCTGGGCCTGGCCCTGCTGGCCCCCACCCGCTTCACCGCGCAATCCGTGCTGCTGGTCCAGACCCAGCGCGAGGCCGGCGGCGCGGCCGACATCACCGGCTTCGGCCCCAACGTGGTCTCGGTGGAGGTGCTGAAGGTCGCGCGCGCCGAGGCCGAGATCCTCGCCAGCCCCGAGGTGCTGCGCCAGGCGCTGCGCTCCACCGGCCCCGGCGCCATCCTGGAGGACCAGACCGCCACCGTCGGCCCGCATTTCGACCGCGCGGTGGAGGAGCTGGGCGACGCCCTGCGCTGGGAGGCCGAGCCGGGCAGCACCCTGCTGCGCGTCAGCCTGACATTGCCCGACCGCGCGCGCGCCCTGCGGGGGCTGGAGGCGATCATGACCGCCTACCTCGACCGCCGGGCGCTGATCTTCGCCGATGACGGCCCCAGGCTGCTCCAGGCCGAGATCGAGCAATACACCGCCCGCATCCGCGCGATAGACGAGCGCATCCGCGAGACGCGGGCCGCGGCCGGCGTGCTGGACATCGCCCAGGACATCCAGCTCACCAACGCCCGGCGGGAGGAGCTGGCGCTGCGCGAAAGCCGCGTGCGGGAGCAGCAGGCCACCGCCCGCGCGCAGCTCGCGGCGGCCGAGCAGGCGCTGCCCGGCCAGCCGCAGCGCGTGCTGGCCTATGCCGACACCACCAACCTGCGCACCAACGACGACAGCCGCAACCAGCTGAACCGCCTGCTGGCGGAGCGCGCGCACATGGCCGCGCAATACGCCGCCGACTGGCCCGGACTGCGCGACCTCGACCGCCGCATCGCCACCCAGCGCGCGCTGGTGCAGCAGGAGGCGCGCACCAACTTCACCACCACGCGCGAGGTGCGCAACCCCAACCAGGACCTGCTGAGCCAGCGCCTGGTGACGCTGCGCCTGGACCTGGAATCGCTGACCGGCCAGCTGGCCGAGATCGGCCGCC
>JBEQBS010000095.1:0-10148 GCA_041639675.1 Rubritepida sp.
CATCGCCGCCGCCCGCGCCGCGCTGCTGCGCAACGATGCCAAGGCGGCGGCGGAGGCGGTGGACGCCGCGCTCGCCGCGCTGGACCGCCCGCGGCGGAGGAACCGCTGATGCCGCCCCTGCCCGAGGCCCCCGCGCCGATCCGCGCCGCCATCCTGGACTGGCTGGACCGCTTCAGCGCCTGCGTGCGCGAGGTGGACTACCGCAGCGCCTACCCCTTCTGGCACCCGCGCATCCTGGCCTTCGGCACGGTGCAAGCGGTGGTGGAGGGGCTGGAGCCCTTCCGCGACCGGCAATGGGACAGCGTGTGGCCGCGCACCAGCGACTTCCGCTTCCGGCTGAATGATGCCCGCGTGCTGGCCAGCGCCGATGGCAGCCTGGTTGTGGCCGTGGCCCCCTTCGAAAGCACCGGTTACCACCCCGATGGCACCCCCTTCGACCGCCCGGGGCGCACGACCCTGGCCCTGGTGCCCGGCCCGGCGGGCGGCGAGGCCTGGGTGGCGGTGCATTCGCACATGTCGCTGGCAAAGGGCGTGCCGGCGGACAGCCACGCGCGGCGCGCGGTGAAGGCGAAGTAGCGCCTCAGGCCACGTGCAGGTGGGCGCGCGGGGCCGGGATGGCGCGGCCGGTGGCGCGCGCCTCCTCCAGCCATTCGCCGATGGCATCCATCACGTTACGCGCGGCTTCCTCAGGGGTATCGCCATCGGAAGCGCAGCCCGGCAGGTCGGGGACGGAGGCCAGGAAGCCACCCCCCTCGGCGGCGGGCAGCGGCTCGACGATGAACGGATAGTCAGTCGCGCGCATCGGTACCTTCCACGGCGGCGATCAACGCCACCAGCTTGCGGATATGCGCCCGGCTTGATCGGCCGCCGGGCAGGAATCGTCAGGATCTCCCGCTGCGAGGGGTGCGAGACCTTGAAGTGGGACCCGCCGCCGCGCGGCGGCGCGCAGCGCAGCCCATGGGCGGCGCAGGCGCGCTCCACGTCGCGCATCGTCCAGTCGGCGGCCGGCGCGGCGCGCATGGCCTGGAACAGGTCGTCGCGCGGGGCCATGCGGGGCTACTGCTCCTTGTAGCGGTAGCCGATGCCATACAGCGTCTCGATCTGCGCGAAGTCGTCGTCGGTGGCGCGGAACTTCTTGCGCACGCGCTTCACGTGACTGTCTATCGTGCGGTCATCCACGTAGATGTTCTCGCCATAGGCGGCGTCAATCAGCTGGTCGCGGTTCTTCACCAGGCCCGGGCGCAGCGCCAGGGTCTTCACCAGCAGGAACTCCGTCACCGTCAGCTGCACCGGCTTGCCCTTCCAGGTGCAGGAATGCTTGGTCTCGTCCAGCACCAGGTCGCCGCGCACCAGCAGGCCACCGGGCACGTTGCCCGACGCCTCGGCGCGCGTGGCCTCGTTGCGGCGCAGCAGGGCGCGGATGCGCTCCAGCAGCAGGCGCTGGGAGAAGGGCTTGGTGATGTAGTCGTCCGCGCCCAGGCGCAGGCCCATCACCTCGTCCACCTCCTCGTCCTTGCTGGTGAGGAAGATCACCGGCATCGCCGAGCGCGCGCGCAGGCGCTGCAGCAGCTCCATGCCGTCCATGCGCGGCATCTTGACGTCCAGCACGGCCAGGTCGGCCGGCTTGCTCATCAGGCCCTGGAGCGCGCTCTCCCCATCGGTGTAGGTGCGCACGGCGTAGCCCTCGGCCTCCAGCGTCATGGAGACGGAGGTGAGGATGTTGCGGTCGTCATCCACGAGGGCGATGGTCTGGGGCATGGCGGGGTGTCCGGTTGGAACGGTGCGACTGTGGCAGGGGATTGTGGCACGGCCGGGCCATGGCGTGAACGAATCATGGCAGGCGGCGGATGCCCGCTTGACCGCGATGGCCGCGCATCCGCATATCCTTTCCGCATGCGCAGGGCCTTTCCGCATCGAATTCCCGGCCCGGTCCTCGCCTGAGGGCCGGGAGCCGCCGCCCACGCCCATGCCACCCGCAGACCGGGAACTGCCCGCCAGATGAACGACATGCCCACCCGGGATTACCGGCCCACGGTCTTCCTGCCGAAGACCCCCTTCCCCCTGCGCGCCGAGCTGGCGAAGCGCGAGCCAACGATGCTGGCGCGCTGGGAAGCGGAGGGGCTGGGCGCGAAGCTGCGCCAGGCCGCCAAGGGCCGCCCGCCCTTCGTGCTGCATGACGGCCCGCCCTATGCCAATGGCCCGCTGCACATCGGCCACGCGCTGAACAAGATCCTGAAGGACGTCATCAACCGCGCCGCACAGATGGCCGGCTTCGACGCGCATTACGTGCCCGGCTGGGACTGCCACGGCCTGCCCATCGAGTGGAAGGTGGAGGAGGAATACCGCGCCCGGAAGACCAGCAAGGACGACGTGCCGGTGCTGGAGTTCCGCGCCGAATGCCGCGCCTATGCCCAGAAGTGGCTGGACTTCCAGGCGAAGGAGTTCCGCCGCCTGGGCGTGGAGGGCGACTTCGCCGCGCGCTACGCCACGATGGACTTCCCCTCCGAGGCGGTGATCGCGGAGGAGATCGGCCGCTTCCTGCTGAACGGCGCGCTGTATCGCGGCCTGCGCCCGGTGATGTGGAGCCCGGTGGAGAAGACCGCCCTGGCCGAGGCGGAGATCGAGTACCACGACCATGTGAGCGCGACGCTGTGGGCGCGGTTCCGCGTGCTGGAGGGCGCGCTGGAAGGCGCATCCCTGGTGATCTGGACCACCACGCCCTGGACCATCCCGGCGAACCGCGCGCTGGCGGTGAACCCGGCGCTCGACTACGCGCTGGTGCATGTGAACGACACGCATGGCCTGTTTCAGGGCGGTGAGCGGCTGGTGGTGGCGCTGAAGCTGCTGCCGGATTTCGCTCAGCAGGCGGGGCTTGGCGCGCATTCCGTGCAGCGCGTGCTGCAGGGCAGCGAGCTGGTCGGCGCGACCACGGCGCATCCCTTCGCCGGGCGGGTGGAAGGCGGCGCGCTCTACGACACGCCGCGCCCGGTGCTGGCCGGTGATTTTGTGACGGAGGATGCCGGCACCGGCATCGTTCACATGGCGCCCGACCATGGCGAGGATGATTTTTCCCTGTGCAAGGCGCATGGCATCCCCGCCATCGAGAGCCTGAACGATGACGGCACCTATGCCGCGAAGATGGCGGGCTTCGCCGGCCTGCACGTCTTCAAGGCGCATGAGCGCGTCTGGGCGCTGTGCGAGGAGGCGGGCACGCTCGTGGCCAAGGGCACGCTGAACCACAGCTATCCGCATTCCTGGCGCTCCAAGAAGCCGGTGATCTTCCGCGCCACGCCGCAATGGTTCATCGCGATGGATGGCGAACACGGCATCCGCGCCAAGGCCATGCAGGCCATCGCCGACACGCGCTTCATCCCCGAGGCCGGGCGCAACCGCATCGGCTCCATGGTCGCCACCCGGCCGGATTGGTGCATCAGCCGCCAGCGCGCCTGGGGCGTGCCCATCGCGGTCTTCGTCGAGAAGGCGAGCGGCGACGTGCTGCGCGACGCGGCGGTGATGGCGCGCATCGTGGACGCCTTCCGCACCGAGGGCGCCGATGCCTGGTACCGCCCCGGCGCCGCCGCGCGCTTCCTCGGGAACGGGCGGAATCCCGATGACTACGAGCAGGTGATGGACATCGTGGACGTGTGGTTCGAGAGCGGCTCGACCCACGCCTTCGTGCTGGAGGCGCGCGGCATGAAGTGGCCGGCGGACCTCTACCTGGAAGGCAGCGACCAGCATCGCGGCTGGTTCCAGTCCTCCTTGCTGGAGGCGGTGGGCACGCGCGGCGCGGCGCCCTTCAAGGCGGTGCTGACCCACGGCTTCGTGCTGGACGAGGCCGGGCGCAAGATGAGCAAGTCGCTCGGCAACGTCACCGCGCCGCAGGAGGTGATCGAGAAGTACGGCGCCGACATCCTGCGCCTGTGGGTGATGAACAGCGACACCAACGAGGACCTGCGCATCGGCCGCACCATCCTGGAGCAGCAGGCGGAGCTCTACCGCCGCCTGCGCAACTCGCTGCGCTGGGTGCTGGGCGGGCTGGACGGCTTCGCCGAGGCCGAGCGCGTGCCGCACGACGAGATGCCCGAGCTGGAGCGCTGGGTGCTGCACCGCCTCGCCGAGCTGGATGCGCGCATCCGCGGCGCGGTGGCCTCGCATGACTGGTCGGGCGTGGTGCCGGAGATCCACCATTTCTGCGCCACCGACCTCTCGGCCTTCTGGTTCGACATCCGCAAGGACGCGCTCTACTGCGACGGCGCGGACAGCCCGCGCCGCCGCGCCGTGCGCACCGTGCTGGACCAGCTGCACCGCTGCCTCGCCACCTGGCTGGCGCCCGTGCTGCCCTTCACCGCGGAGGAAGCCTGGCGCGCCCGCTTCGGCGAGGCGGCGGAGAGCGTGCACCTGGAGCTGTTCCCGGACATTCCGGCGGAGTGGCGGGATGAGGACCTCGGCAGGCTGGTCCGCCACCTCCGCACCATCCGCTCCGCCGTGACGACGGAAATCGAGCGCCAGCGCACCACCGGCGGCCCCGGTTCCTCGCTCGCCTATGCGGTGGCGCTGGACCGGCACGCGCTGCTGTCGCTGGCGGAGCGCGCCGAGGCGATGCAGGAAGCCGCCACCGCGCTGGACGTCGCGGCGCGCATGACGCGCGGCCGCCTCTTCGCCGCGGATGGCACGTCCATGCCGGATGCCGCCGCCTTGCTGGAGGACATCTTCATCGTCCCCGCCGTGCGGCTGGATGACACGGAGGCGTTCAACGCCGCTGCGGCCCAGGGCGCCGAAGCTGCCGCCGGCTGGGTGCATGTCGCCCCCGCCGCCGGCACCAAGTGCGAGCGCTGCTGGAAGGTGCTGGAGGAGGTCTCGCCCGCGCATGGCCTGTGCCGGCGCTGCGAGGCGGTGGTGAACCCATGAGCCTGCGCGCCAGGGGCCTCCTCTTCGCCGCGCTGCTGCTGGTGGCGGACCAGCTCTCCAAGTGGTGGATCCTGGAGGTGGTGCGGCTGCCGGAGGTGCGGAACGTGCCCGTCGTGCAGCTCGGCCCGGTGGGGCTGGACCTGACGATGGTGTGGAACCGCGGCGTCACCTTCGGGCTGTTCAGCGGCGGCGGGGCCTGGAACCACGTCATCCTCGGCGCCATCGCCCTGGCCGTGGCCGCCTTCCTGCTGCGCTGGCTGTGGCGGGCGGAGACGCGCCTGGTGGCGCTGGCGCTGGGCGCGGTGATCGGTGGCGCGATCGGCAACGTGATTGACCGCTTCCGCTTCGGCGCCGTGGTGGACTTCCTGCACGCCTGGGCCTGGGACTTCTCCTGGTACGTGTTCAACATCGCCGATGCGGCCATCGTGCTGGGCGTGCTGGCCCTGGTGGCCGATGCCTTGATTCGGCCGGACGGAAAGCGCAAGGAAGCGTCATGAAGCCCGCCGTCCTCCTCGCCCCCGTGCTGCTCCTGGCCGCCTGCGGCCCCGACACCTCGCGCACGCTGGGGCTGACGCGCGACGCGCCGGACGAGTTCCAGGTGACGACGCGCGCCCCGCTTTCCATGCCGCCCAGCCTGGGCGAGCTGCCGCGGCCGCGCCCCGGCGCCACCCGCCCGCAGGAGATGACGGCCGCCCAGCAGGCGCAGGCCATCCTGGCGCCGGGCGCCAGCACCGGCCGCGCGCCGGGGGTGGGCGAGCAGGCGCTGCTCGGCTCCGCCGGGCGCGGCGCCGGGCCGGACATCCGCAACCGGGTGGACGAGGAATCGCTGCGGCTGGAGCGCACGGATCGCAACGTGGTGGACCGCGTGCTGTTCTGGCGCGAGCAGCCGGCGCCCGGCATCCCGGTGGACCCGGCGCGCGAGGCCCAGCGCCTGCGCGAGAACGCCGCCCTGGGCCGCGACGCGGTGGAGGGCGAGACGCCGATCATCCAGCCGGCGCGGCGCGGGTTCTTCGAGGGGCTGCGCTTCTGGTGAGGTGACGGGCGGCCGACCCAAGACGCGTGGCTTGACCCACTCGGCAGGCGTGGAATGGTGCAGCCATGTCCACCCTGCACCTCGTTCCGGATGATCTGCGCCGCCTCTACCACGTCAAGGAATGGCGCAACGCCGCAGGCATCCTGACCACTGCCTGTCCCGCGGAATGGGCGGACATCGTGCAGGTGCTGCGGGGGTTCCGCCTGCTCCGCTCGGAAGTGGTGGTGGGCGGCGGCAACCGCTCCCTGATCTCGCGCCGGCTGGATGGCGCCTTCTACGCGCGCGGATGGCTGGAGAAGGATTTCGCCACCGCCGTCATCGTGGATGAGTCGCGGCTCGACAGCCCGACCCACGCGGTGGACTGCTTCCGCAACGGCGTCGCGCTCGAGGTCGAATGGAACAACAAGGACCCGTTCTTCGACCGGGACCTGAACAACTTCCGCCTGCTGTTCGACCTGCGGGCAATCCAGGTGGGCGTCATCATCACGCGGGCCACCGAGCTGCAGGAGATCTTCCGCCGCGAGGGCAAGGGCTCTTCCTACGGCGCGGCCACCACGCACCACGAGAAGCTGTGGCCCAAGATCGAAGGTGGCGGCGGTGGCGGCTGCCCCGTGCTCACCTTCGCCATCACGCCGGCCTTGTTCGTGGATGACGGCGACGAGGCCGTCGCGCAGGCGAAGGCGGCCCAGGCGGCCGCCCGTGCCGAGGCCAGGCGGCGCGGCCTCCCACTGGACGAGGATTAATCGCCGAAGAGCGACGCCGTTCCTGACGTGCTGTTGTGCGCGTAGGTCGGCCAGGAGGGGGCGTAGTCCTGCGCCTGGTCGCCCCAGCCGACCCAACCCGGCCGCGTTCCGCGCGCGAAGAGCTCCAGCCTCGGCCCAGGGGAGCACGCCTCCACGATCGGGAAGATCTCGTCGGGCTTGCGGGAATGCTCGCGCTTGCGGGTGCCCAGGTAGTTCACCTGGGTGCGGCCGGGGGCCAGCGTCCGGGCGTTGCGGCCGCGCACGCCGAACAGGATGACCTCCGTGACGTTGCGGAAGTAGAAGCCCACGCCACGGCCGTCGCTGCCGCCATCCTTGCGCAGCTTGTGCCAGATGATGTTCGACTTGTAGCGGAAGCCCCAGGCAGCCATGACGGCCAGCCCTTCGGGAAGCAAGGCATTGGGCACCCACAGGTAGAGATGCGCGGGCTCCGCGGCGCATTCCGCGACCGGCAACGCCTTGATCGCGTCGAGCGTCATGGTGCCGTAGCGGTTCAGCCGCTTGTGCTCAGGCGCCACCTTGCCGGTGCTGTTCTGGAACTGCCAGGGCGGATCGGCCAGGATGGTGCCGAAGCGCCGGCCAGCCACCAACGCCCGCAGATCGGCGGCGGCGTCAGGCAGGGCGGGAAGCTGACCGTCGGGCATCGTTCCTCATTGAATCACGGGATCGGCGTGGCGTCACGCCCCGTGACAACGGACCAGACCCGCGCCCGTCACCCCGTCCAAGCCTTCACCGGGTGGTCCAGCGCCTCACCCCTCCCCCTGCGCCTTGGTGAAGGCCGCCTCGCCGTCGAAGCGCTGGAGCTTCTCGATGTGCATCCAGCGGTGCTGGCGGCCGATGCGCGACAGCAGGTCGGTGATCTCCGCCACCGCGTCGCCCTTCGGCGGCTCGCGGAACATGAAGCGGGCGCGGAAATGGTCCACCAGGAAGGTGTTGCCGCCCATGTCCGGCCAGACCTGCGCCCCGCGCGAGGAGATCATCTTGAGGTCGAAGGCCGAGCCCTCGGCCGCGGCCTGGAGCGTGATGCCGATGGCGTGCGGGTCGCGCTCGCTTTCCACGAAGACGTCCACCCCCACCAGCTCGCGCGTGCTGGCCGCCTTGTACCAGGTGATCTGCGGCCACTTCTTCATGGCGATGGGGCGGTAGTCGCGCTCGGGCACATGGGCGCTCTGCCGGCCCAGGTTGGCGATGACGCGCGCCACATAGGCGTCGGTGCCCACGCCCTCCACGCCCTCGGGCGCGATGTCGCCCGTCAGGTCGCGGCCCTCCTCCAGCGTGACGTAGAGCGCGTGCTCCACCTTCGCCGCCGTGGCGAAGTCGCCGATGTGGCGCAGCATCATCACGGAGGAGAGCAGCAACGCCGTCGGGTTCGCCAGGTTCTTCCCCGCGATCTGCGGGGCGGAACCATGCACGGCCTCGAACATCGCCACGCCGTCGCCCAGGTTGGCGGAAGGCGCCACGCCCAGCCCGCCCACCAGCCCGGCGGCCAGGTCGCTCAGGATGTCGCCGTTCATGTTGGTCATCACCACCACGTCGAACTGCTCGGGGCGGATCACCATCTGGTGGGCGCAGTTGTCCACGATCATGTGCTCGTGCTGGAGCGCGGGGTGCTTCTTCAGCACCTGCTCGCCCACGCGCTTCATCATGCCCTCGGTCAGCTTCATGATGTTGGCCTTGGTGGCCACCGTCACGCGCTTGCGCCCCTCGGCCTCGGCAAGTGCTGCCGCCAGCTCCACGATGCGCTCGCAGCCCACCTCGGTGATGAGCTTGAGGCACTGCGCCACGCCGGGCGTCTGCATGTGCTCCACGCCGGCGTAGAGGTCCTCGACGTTCTCGCGCACCACCACGAAGTCAATGCCGCGCCCGGCGAAGGGGGTGCGGATGCCCGGGATCTCGCGCACGGGGCGGATGTTCCCGTACATCTCGAAGACCTTGCGCAGCGTGACGTTGGCGCTCTTCTCGCCGAAGCCCACGGGCGTCTCCAGCGGGCCCTTCAGCGCCACGCCGTTGCGGGCGATGCTGTCCAGCGTCTCCTTCGGGGCGCCGGCGCCGATGCCCTTGCGGAAGGCCTCGGCGCCCGCCATCGCCTCCTCCCACTCGATCCGCGCGCCCGCGGCCTCCAGCACCTGGCGCGTGGCGCGCATCACCTCGGGGCCGATGCCGTCGCCGGGGATGGCCGTGACCTTGGTGCGGGTGGTGGTGGCGTGGCCGTCCATGCTCGGATGCTCCTGGTGTGCGGGGCGCATATGCGCGCCGGGCGCACGCAACGCAAGATTGCTGCGATGCAATACGAGCCGGGGGCCATGCACGCGGCATGGCCCCGTGTTGCGGTCAGGCGGCCACGCGCCGCGTCTTCCACAGGCTCAGCAGCACCGAGCCGCCGATCAGCGCCAGCGTGACGGAGAGGCTCCACTCCGGCGGCATCTTGCCCCAGACCTGCGCGGCGAAGATGTTGGAGGTGTAGACGATGAAGGGGTCGGTGGTGATGGCGAAGATCGCCGGCACGCTGTCCACCGCGAAGACCAGGTCCGCCACCTCCACCAGCACCAGGGCCAGCATCAGCGGCGTCAGCCAGGTCTTGACCGTGCCCGTCGCCGGGTCGGGCAGGCGCACCAGGAATTTCTCCCCGTGCAGCTCGTTCGTCACGTTGAAGCGGCGCTTCATGAAGCGCAGCACCGGGTTGTTCTCGACGGAGGGGATGTTGTCCACCATCCACAGCATCTTGATGCCGGTGAAGATGAGGAACACCGCGAAGAAGTAGAGCACCCAGGAGAACTGCGTGACGATCGCCGCCCCCAGCCCGATCATGATGGCGCGCAGCACGATCACGCCCAGGATGCCCCAGAACAGCACCCGGTGCTGGTACAGGCGCGGGATGGCGAAGTAGGTGAAGATCAGCGCGATGACGAAGACGTTGTCCAGCGCCAGCGACTTCTCCACCAGGAAGCCGGTGAGGTATTCCATGCCGCTCTGCCGGCCCATGTACCACCACACCCAGCCGCCGAAGAGCAGCGCGATGCCGATATAGCCCGCGCTCAGCCACAGGCTTTCGGAGACGGGGATCTCCTTCGCCTTGCGGTGCAGCACGCCGAGGTCGAAGGCCAGCAGGGCGGCGACGATGCCGATGAAGCTCCACCACATCCAGCCCGGATGGCCGAGGAATTCGCCGAACAGCAGGGTATCCATGCGCGTGCGCCCTTCGTCGTGCGAGGCGCCGACATGGCCGGGATTGGCCAGAGGGGCCCGGATCGCTCGCGCGCGGCACAGGTAACGCGCGTGGCGCGGCCCCGCAGGGGGCGGCGCGCCGGGGCCGTGCGGAAGCGCACGCCCCGCGCGGGGGCCACCTTGGCGCCCGCGCCCGGCAGGGGCAGGTATGGCGCGCGAGCGATCCGGGCCCCTCTGGCCAATCCCGGCCATGTCGGCGCCTCGCACGACGAAGGGCGCAC
>JBEQBS010000096.1:0-10164 GCA_041639675.1 Rubritepida sp.
CCCTTGCTGGCCGCGGCCGAGGAGCTGGGCCGCCGCCTGGGCCGCGACCCCGCGCTGCCCGCCGCGCTCGCCGACTGGACCGCCCCGCTGGCCGAGGAGGGCGAGGACGCGACGCTGCGCCTGGCCGCCTGCTGGGTGGCCGATTCCGGCAGCCGCGACCACCCGGATTACCGCGCCGAGCAATCCCTGCTGCGGCTGCTGCGCCTGCATGACGTGGGGCTGGACCATCATGCCCGCGCCTTCCTGGGGCTGACGGTGGCGCTGCGCTACGACGCCGATGCATCGCTGCCCGGCATGGCGGTGGCGCGCGGGCTGCTCTCGGCCGCCACCATCCGGCGCTGCGAGGTGCTGGGCGCGGCCTTCCGCCTGGCCTTCACCCTGTGCGGCGGCGTGCCCGGCCTGCTGCGGGCGGCCCGGCTGGAAAGGCGCGGGCGCGTGCTGGTGCTGCGGCTGGAGGATGGGGCGGGGGTCTTCGCCAGCGAGGCGGTGCAGCGGCGGCTGGATGCGGTGGCGGGGCTGCTGGGGGCGGACGGCGTCGTTGAAGCCCCCGGGTGAGGGCGCTGCCCTCCCCCGGACCCCCTCCCGCCAAGGGCCATCGGCCCTTGGAACCCGTCAATGGCATCGGGGAAGGGGCGTGAAGCCCCTTCCCTGATGCCATCGGATGGTGGGTCCAGGGGGCCCTGCCCCCTGGCGGGGGAGGTCCGGAGGGGGCGGCGCCCCCTCCGTGCCGCGTCAGAACGCCGCCTCCTCCAGCTCCCGCAGCGTCGCCCCGCCGGCCATCACCTTCGCCGCTAGCGACGATGTCTCGGGCAGCACGCGCGCCATGAAGAAGCGCGCGGTGGCGAGCTTGGCCTTGTAGAAGGGGTCCTGCTGCTTCGGCAGCGCGATTTCCGCCATGCGCGCCCAGGCATGCGCCAGGGCGGTGAGCGCGAAGAGGCGCAGGTAGTCGGTGGCGCCGGCGCCGGCCTCGAAGGGATCGGAGAAGCCGCGGCGGGCCAGTTCCGCCGTGCATTGCTGCAACCGCCCGAAGGCCCTGGAGAGCGGCAGGACGAATTCGCCCATCGCCTCATCCTCGCCCTTCGCCTCGATGAAGGCCAGCACCGGGTGGAAGAAGCGGCGCAGGGTGCGGCCGCCGCCGGTGGGCATCTTGCGCCCCACCAGGTCCAGCGCCTGGATGCCGTTGGTGCCCTCGTAGATCTGCGCGATGCGGGCGTCGCGGACGTATTGCTCCATGCCCCATTCGCGGATGTAGCCATGGCCGCCCAGCACCTGCTGGCCGGTGACGGTGGATTCCAGCCCCATGTCGGTCAGGTAGGCCTTGATGATGGGGGTCAGCAGCTGCACGAAGTCGTCCGCCGCCAGGCGCTCGGCGGCGTCGGGATGCAGGCGCGCCACGTCCTGCGCCAGCGCCACCTCCATCGCCAGCGCCCGGCAGCCCTCGATGTTGGCGCGCATGGAGAGCAGCATGCGCCGCACGTCGGGGTGGACGATGATGGGGTCCGCCGGCTTGTCGGGGTGCTGGGCGCCTTGCAGCGCGCGCCCCTGCAGGCGGTCCTTCGCGTAGGCGACGGCGTTCTGGTAGCTCACCTCGGCCAGGCCCAGACCCTGCACGCCCACGGAAAGCCGCGCCTCGTTCATCATGGTGAACATGGCGGAGAGGCCCTTGTGCGGCCGCCCGACCAGCCAGCCCGTCGCGCCGTCGAAGGACATGGCGCAGGTGGCGGAGGCCTTGATGCCCATCTTGTGCTCGATGGAGGTGCAGGAGACGGCGTTTCGCGCGCCGGGCCTGCCGTCATCGGTGGGGACGAACTTCGGCACCAGGAACAGGGAGATGCCGCGCGTGCCCGGCGGCGCGTCGGGCAGCTTGGCCAGCACCAGGTGCAGGATGTTCTCCGCCAGGTCGTGCTCGCCGGCCGAGATGAAGATCTTGTTGCCGGTGACGCTGTAGGAGCCGTCCTCGTTGAGGATGGCCTTGGTGCGGATCAGGCCGAGGTCGGTGCCGCAATGCGGCTCGGTCAGGCACATGGTGCCGGTCCATTCGCCCGTCACCAGCTTGGGCAGGTAGCGCGCCTTCAGCTCATCCGTGCCGTGCTTGCTCAGCGCGGAATAGGCGCCGTGGGACAGGCCAGGATACATCCCGAAGGAGAGGTTGGCCGAGCACATCATCTCCTCGAAGGGCAGGGCCACCGTCTTGGGCAGGCCCTGGCCACCATAGTCGGGGTCGCAGGCGAGCGACGCCCAGCCACCCTCCACGAAGGCGCGGTATGCCTCGGGGAAGCCGCGCGGCGTGCGGACCACGCCGTTCCCGATGGTGCAGCCCTCCTCGTCGCCGCTGCGGTTCAGCGGGAAGAGCACCTCCTGGCAGAGCTTGGCGGCCTCCTCCAGCACCGGGTCCACGAGGTCGGGTGTCATCTCGGCGCAGCCGGGCAGGGCGGTCAGCCGCGCGGGGTCCAGGTATTCCGTCAGGCAGAAGCGGATGTCGCGCAGCGGCGCCGTGTAGCTGGGCATGGATGTCGCTCCTCAGTTCCGCAGGGGCCGGCCGGTGGTCAGCATGTGCTCGACGCGCGCCAGCGTGCCCTCGGTGCGCAGCAGCGTCATGAAGGATTGCCGCTCCAGGCGCAGCAGCTCCTCCTCCGTCGTCTCCTCCGTGTGGTCCTTCGCGCCGCCCGACAGCGTGGTGGCCAGGTGGTCGCACACCACGATGTCATGCGGCGTGGCGCGGCCCAGCAGCACCTGCTGCTGCACCGCCATGGAAAGCGCCGCCTTGCCGGAGGGGCCGGGCAGGCGGATGGGCTTGGGCTCCGGCGGGGCGTAGCCTTCCACCATCGCCAGCGCGCGCGCCTTGGCCTCGGCCAGCAGGCGGTCGCGGTTCATGGTTATGCCGTCGCCCGCCCGCAGCAGCAGCATCTCCTTCGCCTCGAAGGCCGACTTCGCCACCTGGGCGGTGGAGATCATCTCGAAGGCCTTGGCCACGGGGGGCATCGGGCCGCGCGGCATCTTCGGCGCCTCGCTCCAGCGGCGCAGCATGGTGGTGCAGCCGCCCCAGCCGGGGATGAGGCCGACGCCGACTTCCACCAGGCCGATGTAGCTTTCGCTGTGCGCCTGCACGGCGTCGCAATGCAGCAGCACCTCGCAGCCGCCGCCCAGCGCCATGCCGGATGGCGCGCCGACCACGGGGAAGGGGGCGTGGCGCAGGGCGCGCAGGGCCTTCTGCCCACCCTCGACCATGGATTCCACCTCGCC
Organism: Rubritepida sp.; assembly: GCA_041639675.1. GTDB lineage: Bacteria > Pseudomonadota > Alphaproteobacteria > Acetobacterales > Acetobacteraceae > Roseococcus. The sequence goes on from JBEQBS010000096.1 coordinate 3,244, forward strand.
CCAGGCGGCGATGTTGGCGGCGAAGAGGGCGAGGCCGATATTGGCGCCCACCGAGAAATTCTCGCCCTCGTTGTGGATCACCAGGGCCTTGAAGGCGCCCTTCTTCCCCATCGCCACCGCCTTGCCGAACATGGCCAGGATGTCGGGGTCCATGGAATTCATCTTGGAGGTGAATTCCAGGCAGGCCACGCCATCGCCGATGTCCCACAGGCTGGCTGAGCCGTTCTTCGCCAGCGGCTGGGTGGCGCGCTTGATGTCTGCCAGCAGCAGCACGCCATCCGGACGCGGCACGTCGCGGTGGGTGCCGTCCAGGCCCATCACCTGCAGGCGGCCATCCTGCACACGGTAGAAGCGGCGCTCTCCCACGACGTCCAGCAGGGGCGGCACGGCGCGGCCCTCCGCGCGCAGCTGCGCGGCGAACCAGGCGGGTCCCAGCTTGTCCAGCAGCTCGAAGGGGCCCCATTTCCAGTTGTAGCCCAGGCGCATGGCGGCATCCACGGCGGCCACGTCATCCGCCACCTCCGGCACCAGCGCGGCGGCATAGGAGAGCGTGTCCAGCAGCACGGCGCGGGCGTAGCGGCCGCCGCGGTCGCCATGCTCGGCCAGCTTGCGCAGGTCGCGCGTTTCCAGGCTTTCCAGCGTGGGCTTCACGCTGTCGCGGTCCTCGCCGGTCCAGAGGTCAATGGCGCGCTTGATGCTCTCGCCGCCCGGCCCCTTGGCGCGGGTGTAGAAGCCGCCCTTGCCGCCCTTGCGGCCGGTGCGCCCCTCGGCGATCAGGCGCGTGACCAGCGGGTTCTCGCGCAGGCCCAGCACATAGGCATCGTCCGCCGGCAGCGTCGCCTTCATGGAGGCGGCGACGTGGGGCATCAGGTCAATGCCCACCAGGTCGAGCAGGCCGAAGACGCCGGTCTTGGGGATGCCCAGCGGGCGGCCCATCACGGCGTCGGCTTCCTCGATGGTCAGGCGCAGGTCGTGGGCGTGGTTGATGGCGGACTGCATCCACATCCCGCCGATGCGGTTGGCGATGAAGCCCGGCCGGTCCTTGCAGGGGATGACGGTCTTGCCCAGGGCGCGGTCGCAGAAATCCGCCACCGCGGCGGCGGCATCGGCGCGCGTGGCCGGGCCGGTGACGAGTTCCAGCAGCCGCATGTAGCGCGGCGGGTTGAAGAAATGCGTGATGCAGAAATCCGCCGAGAAGGAAGGGCTGGCGCCCTCCAGCAGCGCGGCGAGCGGAATGGTGGAGGTGTTGGAGGACACCACCGACCCGGCCTTCCGCACGGCGTCGAGCTGCGCGTAGAGGGCGCGCTTGGCGTCCGGCCGCTCCACGATGGCTTCCAGGATCCAGTCGCAATCGGCCACCAGGTGCAGGTCGTCGGCCAGGGTGCCGGGCGTCACCAGCCGCGCCGCGGCCTTGTGCATGAAGGGCGCGGGGTCCTGCCTGGCCATGGCGGCCAGGGCCTTCGCCGCGCCGCCGGGCACGATGTCCAGCAGCACGGTCGGCACGCCGGCATTGGCGCAATGCGCGGCGATGCCCGCGCCCATCACGCCGGCGCCGATGACGGCCACCTTGCGGATGGCGCCCGCCGGCGCGGCGGGCCTCGCCGCCGGCGCCTGCACCGCCTTCAGTTCCGGCTCCACCAGCGGGGCGCCAGTCGTCGCGCTCATCAGATCGCCTCCAGCACCGTGGCGATGCCCTGGCCGCCGCCGATGCACTGGCTGGCCAGCGCATAGCGCCCGCCCTCGCGCCTCAGCAGCGAAGCCGCCTTGCCGGTGATGCGCGCGCCCGTGGCGCCCAGCGGGTGGCCCAGCGCGATGGCCCCGCCATCCAGGTTCACCTTCGCCGGGTCCAGCGAGAGTTCCCGCATGCAGGCGATGGCCTGGGAGGCGAAGGCCTCGTTCAGCTCCACCACGTCGAGGTCCTTGGCGGTGATGCCGGCGCGCGCCATCGCCTTCCGGGACGCACCGACCGGGCCCATGCCCATCACCTCCGGCGCGCAGCCGGACACGGCCACCGACTTGATCCTCGCCAGCGGCTCCAGCCCATTCGCCTTCGCATAGGCCATGGTGCAGACCAGCAGCGCCACCGCGCCATCGGTGAGCGGCGAGGAGGTGCCGGCGGTGACGGTGCCATCGGCGCGGAAGGCGGGCTTGAGGCCGGCCAGCCCCTCCGCCGTCGTCTCGGGGCGGATGCAGCCATCGGCCTCCACCGTGGCCCCGCCAACGGCGACGGGCACGATCTCGTCCTTCAGCTTGCCAGCTTCCTGGGCGGCGGCGGCCTTGCGGTGGCTCTCGGCGGCGAACGCGTCCATCTCGGCGCGCGTCACCTGGTGGCGGCGGGCCACGTTCTCCGCCGTCTCGCCCATGCCGATGTAGGCGGCCGGGTATTCGGCGGCGAGGCCGGGATGCGGCAGCGGGTTGAAGCCCATCATCGGCACGCGCGACATGCTTTCCACGCCGCAGCACAGGAAGGCCTCGCCCGCGCCCATGGCGATGGCGCCCGCCGCCTGATGGACGGATTGCATGGAGGAGCCACAGAAGCGGTTCACCGTCGCGCCCGCCACGGATTCCGGCAGCTTCGCCAGGAAGGCGACGATCTTCGCCACGTTCAGTCCCTGCTCGCCCTCGGGGAAGGCGCAGCCCATCACCAGGTCCTCGACCGTGGCGGGGTCAATGCCGGTCTCGGCCAGCAGGGCGCGCACCACCTGCGCGGCCATCTCGTCCGGGCGCAGCTTCACCAGGGCGCCCTTGTGGGCGAAGTGGAAGGGGGAGCGGCGATAGGCCGCGATCACGATCTCGGTCATGCGGGGGTGTCCTCCGTTTCGGCAAGGGCGGCCGTGGCCTGGCCCTCGATGTCGCGCAGCTCGGCCAGGGTCTGCTCCAGCGCGGCGCGTTGCGATTCCAGCTCGGCGATGCGGCCGCGCACCTTGTCCAGCAGCACCTGCACCTGGGCGCGCTGCGTCGGGTCGGCATCGTAGAGGTCGAGGTATTCGCGGATTTCGTCCAGGCTGAAGCCCAGCGCCTTGCCGCGCAGCACCAGCAGCAGCCGCGCGCGGTCGCGCCGGGTGAAGACGCGGCCATTATGGCCATCGCGCGCCGGGCTGAGCAGGCCCTTGGCCTCGTAGAAGCGGATGGCGCGGGCGGTCACGCCGAGGTCCGCGGCCAGCTCGTTCACCGTCATCGTCATGCGCGCAGCCGCTCCAGCAATTCGGCGCGCAGCTCCTTCTTGGACAGCTTGCCGACCGCGGTGCGCGGCAGCTCGGCGCGCAGCTCAAGATGGCGCGGCATCTCCACCGGGGAAAGCTTGTCCTTCAGGAAGTCGCGCAGCGCCTGTTCCGAGAGGTGGCTGCCCTCGCGCGGCTGGACGAAGGCGGCCGGCACCTCGCCCTTGGCGTCGTCGGGCATGCCGACCACGGTGCAGGCCACCACCTCGGGGTGGCGGTAGATCGCCTCCTCGATCGTGCGCGGATAGACGTTGAAGCCGCTCACCAGGATCAGGTCCTTGATGCGGTCCACCAGCGTGACGTAGCCATCCGCATCCATGATGCCGACATCGCCGGTGCGCAGGAAACCATCGGCGGTGAAGGCCGCCGCCGTGTCATGCGGGCGCTGCCAGTAGCCGGCCATGATGTTGGGGCCCTTCAGGCACAGCTCGCCGCGCTCGCCGCTCGGCACCTCGCGCATCGGGTCGTCCAGCGCGCGCAGGCTGGGCGTCACGCCCGGCATCGGCACGCCGATGGTGCCGGCGCGGTTCTCGCCCTCCAGCGGGTTGCAGAAGGCCACGGGTGAGCTTTCGGTCAGGCCGTAGCCCTCCACCAGCGTGCAGCCGGCCAGCCGCTCGAAATCCGCCTTCACCTGCGCCGGCAGCGGCGCCCCACCGGAGATGCATGCCTTGACGGAGGCCATCATGGAGGGCGTCGCGCCGCGGTCCAGCACGGCCTTGAACAGGGTGGGCACGCCGGGGAAGACGGTGGGCTTCGTGCGGCGGATGGCGGCCTTGAGCATCGGCCAGTCGAAGCGCGGCTGCATCACCACGCAGGAGCCGCCGAAGAGGCCGACATTCATCGCCACCGTCATGGCGAAGACGTGGAAGAAGGGGATGACGGCCAGCGTCACCTCCTCGCCGGGCTTCGACGTGGTGAACCAGGCCATCACCTGCCGCGCATTGGCGGCCAGGTTGGCGTGGGTCAGCATCGCGCCCTTCGGGATGCCGGTGGTGCCGCCGGTGTATTGCAGCACCGCCAGATCCTCGGGCGCCACGGGCGGCGCATCGGCGATGGCGGGCAGGGCGGCCATGGCGTCGAAATCGCCCACCCGCGCGTCGCCGGCCGGGATGGCGGCGAGCTGCTTCGCCTTCAGCAGCCGGAAGGCCAGGCCCTTCACGAAGGGCAGCTCGCGGTGGAAGCGCGCCACGCTGACATGGCGCAGTGGCGTGTCGGCGCGTTCCAGCAGGGACAGCGCGCGCGGCAGCAGCGGCGCGAGGTCGGAGGTGACGAGGATCTCCGCCCCCGAATCCCGCAGCTGGCCCGCCATGTCGTCCTCGACATGCAGGGGCGAGATGGCGGTGACGGCGGCGCCCGCCTGCATCGCGCCGAAATAGGCGATGACGAAGGCGGACGAGTTGGGCAGGCAGATCGCCACCCGCGTGCCCGGCCCGGCGCCCAGCCGCCGCAGCCCCTCGGCGGCGGAGAGCACGCGGGCGTGGAGCTGCGCGTAGGACAGGCGCCGGCCCAGGAAGTCCAGCGCCGGGCGCTGCGCGAAGCGCGCGCAGGCCGCGGCCAGCAGCTGCGGCAGGGTCTCGCGCGGGACATCCTGCCCCCAGGCGATGCCGGCCGGGTAGCGGCGCAGCCAGGGTTGCGTCTCGGCCATGGCTGCGCCCTTTCCGCTCAAAAGGTGAACCGCGCGCCGGCCGTGAGGATGTTCACGTTGGCCGAGTTGCGGGTGTTCAGGTTGCCGCGCAGGAAGTCCACCGTGCCCGGCCCGCCGTCGCGCAGGTTGATGCTGGCGTTGGAGGCGAGGACGTGGGTGTAGGCCACGGTCAGCGCCAGGTTCGGCATCGCCTGCCAGGTGGCGCCGGCCGAAAGCCAGTAGCGGTCGGAATCGGGGATGCGTGGGGTGCGGAACTCGGAGCGGACCGGCGACTGGTCCCACATGAAGCCGGCGCGCAGCGTCCAGTCCGGGCGGATGCGGTACTCGCCGCCGACCGAGAGCATCACCGCGTCCTTGTAGTTCTGGTGGGTGATGGAGGGGGCGCGCCCGCTGTCGAAGGAGATGTTGAGGTCGCGGAAGCGGCTCCAGTTGGTCCACTCGGCGCCGGCCATCAGCGTCCAGTTCTCGGCGATGCGCTGGGTGACGCCGAAGGTGAGGCTTTCGGGCGTGTTGAGCTTCGCCGTGCCCTGGGTGTTGCGGAAGTTGACCGAGCCCTGGAGCGGCAGAGGCACGCCCTCGAAGGTGGCGTCGCCGCGCAGCGTGTGCTGGATGGAGGAGCGGAAGCCCAGGCCCAGCGTCGTGCCCTCGATGGGGCGCCACTGCGCGCCCAGGGTGAAGCCCACGCCGGTGTCCGAGCCCTTGATGGTGGAGCGCCCGTCGAAGCGGCCCGGCAGGAAGCCCGCCGCGGCCAGGGCCGGCGAGGTGGCGGCGGCCGCGGCGCCGAAATCCACCGCGGAGGAGAGCCGCGCATCCGCCTGCTGGATCTGCAGGCCGGCGCCGATCGTCAGCGTCTCGACCGGCCGCCAGGCGATGGTGGGCGTGACGTTGATGGTGCGCAGGCTGGAGGTGAGCGCGTGGTAGCGGCCGATGTAGTCGGGCTCGTACTTCGTCACCAGGCCGAAGGGCGCGCCGACGCCCAGGCCGATGCGCAGCGTGTCGGTGATGCGGGTGGTGGCGTAGAAGTTGGGCACCACGGCATCCAGCCCGGCATCGCCGCCCAGGCTGCCGGTGATGGGGCTGTTGCCGAAGACGGTGGCGCGGGTGGCGCGGCCGGAATCGGTGCGGCTGTCGGGGATGATGGCGGAGATGCCGGTGCTGACCTGCGTGCCGCTCATCCAGCCGATGGCGGCGGGGTTGAAGAACATCATCGAGGCGTCGTCGCCACGCGCCGCCGCGCCGGCCTGGCTGTTGCCCTGCGCCACCGCGCTCTGCTCCCGCACCGCATAGCCGGAGGCGAGCGCCGGCCCCGCCAGCGCCACCATGCCCAAGGCGCCCATCACGGCGCGCGTCGTTGCCTGTGCCAAACCCGTTTCCCCCTGTCGGTTCGTTCATCCGCTTGTCGCGGTCCGGTCATGCTGGCAGAGGGTTGACGTTAACGTCAACCCATTTCATCGTGTTGGCGCACAAGGAGGCAGCAATGGCGGAAACCGAGGCATTGATGGCGGCGATGCGGGCGCGTGGCGCCAGCCTGCGCAGCCTGGGCTACCGCGTGCGGTTCGAGCTGACGGACAGCGGCGACGCGCTGCTGCTGGACGCCACGTGCGGCGCGGCGGATCTGCGCGAGGCCGCGCCCGAGGACGAGGCGGACACGGTGCTGCGCCTGTCCTCCGACGACCTGGCGAAGCTGGTGGCGGGCCGGCTCTCGCCCATGCTGGCCTTCGCCACGGGGAAGCTGCGGGTGGAGGGATCGAAGGGCGTGGCGATGAAGCTCGCCTCGCTGCTCGACGAGGATTGAGGCGGGCCGCGGCCCGCAACGCCGCAGGCAAGCGCCGGCGAGCCAGCGCAGACCCGCCAGGACCAGAACCGCGCACGCAGGATGCGCGCGCACGGCGCGCGCCGCGCCCCTTCAGGGGCGCGCAGCCAAGCAACTGTCTTGTGTGGTGTCAGGTGTGCTGAAAGGTGGTGTTGTTGCGCACGAGGGCGTTGGCGAGGACGACGAGCTTTCGCATGACGGCGACGATGGCGACCTTTGGTTGTTTGCCGGCGTTGCGCAGG
>JBEQBS010000097.1:0-10154 GCA_041639675.1 Rubritepida sp.
CTCGGCGCGCTGGGCGACCCGCGCGCCATCCCGCTGCTGCGCGCGCTGGCCGACGCGCAGCTGCGCCGCGACGGCGCCAGGGTGCGCGCCGGCGGCGAGGGCGAGGTGATCCGCATCAACAACCGCGTGCGCGGCGCCATCCGCGTCGCGCTGGGCCGGCTGCAGCTCGTCTCGCCCGACCCTGCCGAGCGGCTGGCCGCGGCCGACAACATCCTGCGCGCCCGCTCCGCCGACGACATCCGCCCGCTGGAGGACGCGCTCTCCCGCGAGACCATCCCGCGCGTGCGCGAGCGCATGGAGCTGGCCCTTGGCTCCGCGCGGCTGGCCAGCGCGGATGCCGCCGTGCAGCGCCAGGGCATCGGCGTGCTCGGCGCCTCCGCCTCGCCCGAGGCGCGCTCCATCCTGCTCGCCGCCCGCGCGGCGAACGAGGCGCTGGCCGCGGAGATCCAGGGCGCGGTGGACGCCATCGACCGCCGCCTGGCGCTGCGCCGCGTGGCGGAAACAGCCTTCCAGGGCATCTCGCTCGGCTCGGTGCTGCTGCTGGCCGCGCTGGGCCTGGCCGTGACCTTCGGCGTCATGGGCATCATCAACATGGCGCATGGCGAGTTCGTGATGCTGGGCGCCTACGCCACCGTGGTGGTGCAGGAGGCGCTGCGCGGCACCGCCCTCGCCCCCTGGGCGCTGCCGCTGGCCATCCCCGCCGCCTTCCTGTTCACCGCCGCGCTGGGCGCGCTGATGGAGCGCACGCTGATCCGCCACCTCTACGGCCGCCCGCTGGAAACGCTGCTGATGACCTTCGGCGTCGGCATGGTGATCCAGCAGGTGGTGCGCCTGGTCTTCGGCGCGCAGAACCGCGAGGTGATCTCGCCCGCCTGGATGCAGGGCACGCTGACCCTGCCCTTCGGCGTGCAGGTGACGCAGAACCGGCTGTGGATCATCCTCTTCGCGCTGCTGGTGCTGCTGCTGGCCTTCGCCGCCATCCGGCTGACGCGCTTCGGGCTGGAGATGCGCGCGGTGGTGCAGAACCGCCGCATCGCCGCCACCATGGGCATCCGCACCGGCCGGGTGGATGCGATGACCTTCGCCTTCGGCTCCGGCATCGCGGGCCTGGCCGGCGTGGCGCTGAGCCAGATTGACAACGTCTCGCCCAACCTGGGCACTGGCTACATCATAGACAGCTTCATGGTGGTGGTGTTCGGCGGCGTCGGCTCCCTGCTCGGCACGCTGATCGGCGCCTTTACCCTGGGGCTGGCGAACAAGCTGCTGGAACCCTGGGCCGGGGCGGTGCTGGCCAAGGTGGCGGTGCTGGTGGGCATCATGCTGTTCATCCAGCGCCGGCCCAAGGGGCTCTTCGCCCTCAAGGGACGGGCGGCGGACCAATGAGGCGCTGGCTCGTCCCGCTCATCGCCGTGCTGGCGCTGGTGCCGCTGCTGAACCTGCTGCCGGAGGCGCACCCGCTGCATGTGGGCGACTTCTGGGTCAGCGTGGTGGGCAAGTGGATCTGCTACGCCATCCTCGCACTCGCGCTGGACCTCGCCTGGGGCTATGCCGGCATCCTCTCGCTGGGGCATGGGGCGTTCTTCGCGCTGGGCGGCTACGCCATCGGCATGCACCTGATGCGCCTGATCGGCCCGCGCGGCGTCTATGGCCACCCGGTGCTGCCGGATTTCATGGTGTTCCTGGGCTACCAGGAGCTGCCGTGGTTCTGGTGGGGCTTCTCCTCCTTTCCCTTCGCGCTGGCCATGGCGCTGCTGGTGCCGGGGCTGCTGGCCTTCGTGGTCGGCTTCCTCGCCTTCCGCAGCCGCATCACCGGCGTCTATCTCTCCATCATCACCCAGGCGATGACCTATGCGCTCATGCTCGCCTTCTTCCGCAACGACATGGGCTTCGGCGGCAACAACGGCTTCACCGACTTCAAGGAGCTGCTGGGCATGCCGCTGAACCAGGGCGGCACGCGCGCCGTGCTCTATCTGGCAGCGCTCGCAGCGCTGGCCGGCGCCTTCTGGATGTCGGCAGCCATGACGCGCACCAAGTTCGGCCGGGTGCTCACCGCCATCCGCGACGGCGAATCCCGCCTGCGCTTCCTGGGCTACGACACACTGCGCCACAAGCTCTTCGTCTTCGTGCTTTCGGCCATGCTGGCGGGGCTGGCCGGCGCGCTCTACGTGCCCATTGTCGGCATCATCAACCCGGGCGAGTTCTCGCCGGCCAACAGCATCGAGGCGGTGGTCTGGGTGGCCTTTGGCGGCCGCGGCACGCTCATCGGCGCGGTGCTGGGCGCCTTCTCCGTCAACGCGCTCAAGACCTGGCTCACCTCGGTGGCGCCGGATTTGTGGCTGATCGCGCTGGGGGTGCTGTTCATCGCCGTGCCGCTGCTGCTGCCGCGCGGGCTGATCGGGCTGGTGCGGAAGTGAAGGACGGCCTCTACCTCGACAATGTCACCGTCCGCTTCGACGGCTTCCGCGCGCTCAACGCCCTCTCCCTCGTCGTCGAGCCGGGCGAGCTGCGCGCCGTGATCGGCCCCAACGGCGCCGGCAAGACGACGATGATGGATGTCATCACCGGCAAGACGCGCCCCACCGAAGGCATCGTCCGCTTCGCCGGGCGCGACCTGACGCGCATGCAGGAAAGCGCCATCGCCACGCTGGGCATCGGCCGCAAGTTCCAGAAGCCCACCGTCTTCGACGCGCTTTCGGTGTTCGAGAACCTGGAGCTGGCGCTGAAGGCCCCGCGCGGGCCGCTGGCCTGCCTGCTCTGGGTGCTGCCTGGCGCCGCGCGCGACGCCATCGGCGCCACCGCCCAGCGCATCGGGCTGGAGGCGCGGCTGCACGACAAGGCCGGCCTGCTCTCCCACGGGCAGCGGCAATGGCTGGAGATCGGCATGCTGCTGATGCAGGACCCGCAGCTGCTGCTGGTGGACGAGCCGGTCGCCGGCATGACCGACCACGAGACGGCGCAGACCGCCGAGCTGCTGGCCGGCATCGCCGGCACGCGCTCCGTGGTGGTGGTGGAGCACGACCTGGACTTCGTGCGCGCGCTCGGCTGCCGCGTCACCGTGCTGCACGAGGGCACCATGCTCTCCGAGGGTTCGATTGACCACGTGCAGGCCGACCCGCGCGTGGTCGAGGTCTATCTGGGGCGCTGAGCGATGCTGGACGTGAACGGCCTTTCCCTCTCCTACGGCGCCAGCCTCTGCCTGCGCGGCGTCTCGCTGGCGGTTCGGCCGGGCGAGGTGCATGCGGTGCTGGGCCGCAACGGCGTGGGCAAGTCCTCCCTGCTGCGCGCGATCATGGGGCTGGAGCGCGCCTCGGGCGGCAGCATCGCCTGGGAGGGGCGCGACATCACCCGCCTGGCCCCGGCGGACCGCGCGCGCGCCGGCATCGGCTACGTGCCGCAGGGGCGCGAGATCTTCCCCTTCCTGAGCGTGCAGGAGAACCTGGAGACGGCGCTGGCCGCCGCCCCGCGCGGCAGCGCCGTGCCGGGCGAGGTGTTCGACCTCTTCCCCATCCTGCGGCAATTCCTGCGCCGGCGTGGCGGCGACCTCTCGGGCGGGCAGCAGCAGCAGCTCGCCATCGCCCGCGCCCTGACGGCCCGCCCCCGCCTGCTGATCCTGGACGAGCCGACCGAGGGCATCCAGCCCAACGTCATCAAGGAGATCGGCCGCGTCATCACCCACCTGGCGCGCGACCGCGGCTTCGCCGTGGTGCTGGTGGAGCAGTATTTCGACTGGGCCCGCGCGCTGGCCGACCGCATCACCGTGATGGTGCGCGGCGAGGTGGCGCTGGCCGGCGAGACGGATGCGCTGGAGACCGAGGCGGTGCGCCGCCTGCTTACGGTCTGACGCTCACATCCACCTCGCGCGGGCCGCGGGCCAGCTCCTCGACGATGCCGCCGGTGGCCAGCGCGGCATTGGGCAGCGGGCCGGGCTGCTCCAGCCTTTGCCGCGCATTGGGCGTGGCGTCGCGGAACACCGGCGGGCCGAGCGGCGGCTCCTCCCCGCGCGCCAGGCTGCGCGAGGCGCCGACCAGCGCCCCGATGGCCGGCGCGCCGCCGGATTCGGGGCGGATGGCGAGCGCGGCGCGCACCTCCTCCAGCGCGCGGGCCGTGGCGAAGCGGAAGGAATCGCCCAGCTGCGCCAGGTCCCCGCCCGGGGCCAGCGCCAGGGCCAGCCATTCCAGCCGCGCCGCGGCCAGGGCGGCGGCGGCGGGCCGGCCCTCCAGCCCCGCGCCGGCATCTACGAAGTCCCGCGCCGCCAGCTGCGCCACCAGCGGCGCCGGCTGCGGGCTGATGCCGCCGGAGAGCAGCGGGTCCGGCAGGGGGGCCTGGGGGGTGCGCATCTCGGCGCAGCCGGCCAGGGCGAGGACCAGCAGCAGGCGCCTCACAGCCGCAGCCGCATGCGCGGGGAATCGGGCATGGACTGGACGCGCGCGGCGGCGGCGGCGGCCTCCGCCGTGCGCGGCAGGGCGGGCAAGGCGGCCAGGCGCGGCGTCATCTGGCCATCCGCCGCGCCCTCATGGATGCGCCACATGCGGTCAATCACCGCCTGGGCCGGCAGCTCGGGCGGGATGCCCAGCGCCCCGCGCCATTCGGCGCGGGCCTGGCGCAGCCGCACGGGCAGCAGCCCGTCGGCGGAGTAGCGCGGGTCGGTCGGCAGGGTCGCCGCCAGGAACTCCATGTCGGCGATGGCCCGCGCCGCCAGGGCCGGGTCGCGCCGGGCCGGGGCCTGCGCGAAGAAGAAGGCCGCGCGGCTCACCGCCGCGCGGGTGGGGTCGCCCGCGCCCTCCACGCTGCCGGGCGGCAGCCGGGCGGATTCCGCCGGCGGCAGCGCCTCGCAGCCGGCCAGCAGGCCGCGGAGGAGGAGCGGGCGGCGCCTCATCGCGGCGCGCGGTCCGTGCGGTCGCGCGACTGCACGGCCAGGGCGGCGGTCTGCGCGGCGTTGGCGGTGCGCGGCAGCGTCGGGCGGGCCTCCAGCGCGGCCAGGCTGATGGCGGGCTGCGTCCCGGCCTCCAGCGCGCGCGAGGCGGCGAAGAGCTGGTTGATCACCGTCTGCGCCGGCGCATCGGCCGGGATGCCCAGCACCTCGCGCCACTCGGCGCGGGCGGCCTGCATCTGCGGCAGCAGGGTGGGCGGCGCCGTCTCCAGCATCGGGCTGCGGGTGTTCACCGCCAGGAACTCCATGTTGGCGATGGTGCGCGCCTGCTGCGCCGGCGTGCCCACCAGCATGCCGCGCGGCGTGAAGGCGGTGGCCACCGAGAGCGCGGCGCCGCGCGTCGGGTCGCCGGCGCCCACCACGGCGTCGCGCGGCAGGGAGGCGCTCTCGCCGACCGGGGCCAGGCCCGGGAAACCGGCGCAGGCGCCGAGCAGGAGGGGAAGGGCGAGGAGGAGCTTGCGGGTCACGTCTGGGTCTCTCAAGGCTGGGCGCCGCCGTTGCCGCCGTCGCCGCTGAAGCGACCGGCGGTGTCGATGCGGCGCAGTTCGGCTTCCGCCAAGATGGCCGCGGCTGCCGAAACTGGCAAGGGCGGCGGGGTGACAATCGCGGCAAGGAAACGCTCACGCTGCGGAAAGACCCCTGGCGCAAGCTGGGGTTGCGCGCCGGTTTCCAGCGCGCGGGCGGCGGCCAGCAGTGCGTCGAGCGCCACCTGCGGAGGGGCATCCGGCGCCATGCCGAGCGCCGCGCGCTGCTCGGCGCGCGCCTGCTCGAGCTGGGTGCCGAGGACGGGGGTGAACTCGCCCCAGCGCGGGTTCCAGCGGAAGTCCACCGCCATCCATTCCAGCAGCGCGTGGCCGCGCAGCCGCGCCGCCGGCGCCGCCTGCCCCGGCTGGTTGAGCGTGTAGGCGGAGAGCAGGATGGCCGAACGCAGCGGGTCGGCCGCGCTGTTGGACTCCGGCGGCAGCGTCACCTGCGGCGGCAGCGGCCCGGCGCAGGCGAGGAGCAGCAACGGGAGGAGCAGGAGGGGGCGCATGGCCCCATCCTAACGCATGAATCAGCCCAGCGACGCGCGGTGCCGCCCCGCCAGTTCCACGTAATGCGCGCCGGTGCGGGCCAGGGCCTCGCGCGCCTCGGCGGTCAGCACGCGCACGAAGCGGGCGGGGTTGCCCACCCACAGCTCGCCGGGCGGGACGCGCTTGCCGGGCGGCAGCACGGAGCCGGCGCCCAGCATCGCCCCCTGCCCCACCACCGCGCCGTCCAGCACCGTGGCGCCCATGCCGATGAAGGCGCCGTCCTCCAGCGTGCAGGCGTGGATGATGGCGGCGTGGCCGATGGTCACGTCGGCGCCGATGATCGCCGCTTCCTTCATGCGGTTCACGTGCACGATGGTGCCGTCCTGGATGTTGGCGCGCGGGCCGACGCGGATGCTGTTGGTGTCCCCGCGCAGCACGCAGCCGTACCAGACCGAGGCGCCCTCGCCGATCTCCACGTCGCCGATCACCGCCGCATTGGGAGCGACCCAGGCGGCGGGATGGACCACGGGCCATTTGCCCTCGAAGGGATACAGGCTCATGCCGCGAGCGGCAGGGCGGCGGAGACATCCACCCCCAGCATCAGGCCCAGGTTCTGCACCGCGGCGCCCGAGGCGCCCTTGCCGAGGTTGTCCAGCCGCGCCACCAGCACCGCCTGGCGGTGCGCGGCGTTGCCATAGACCCGCAGCTCCAGCCGGTTGGAGCCGTTCAGATCCTCGGTCCCCAGGCGCTCGGCGCCATCGGCCGGCATCACCGACACCCAGCCGGATTGCGCGTAGCGGTCGCGCAGCACGGCCTCGATGTCGGCCGGGGAGGGCGCGCCGGGCAGCGCATCCAGGTGCAGCGGCACGGAGACGAGCATGCCCTGCGCGAAGTTGCCGACGCTGGGCACGAAGAGCGGGCGGCGGGACAGGCCGGAATAGAGCTGGAGCTCCGGCACGTGCTTGTGCTCCAGCCCGAGGCCGTAGAGGAAGAAGGGCGCGGCGGTGCCCCCCTCGAACTCCGCGATCATCTGCTTGCCGCCGCCGCTGTAGCCGGAGACGGCGTTGACCGTGACGGGGAAGTCCTTCGGGATGATGCCCGCATCCACCAGCGGCCGCAGCAGCGCGATGCCGCCCGTGGGGTAGCAGCCGGGATTGGCGACGCGCTTCGCCTGCGCGATGGCCTCCGCCTGGCCGGCCGCCAGCTCGGGGAAGCCGAAGACCCAGTCGGGGTTGACGCGGTGCGCGGTGGAGGCGTCCAGCAGCTTGGGCGCCTTGTCGCCCATCGCCGCCGCCATGGAAGCGACCTCCTTGGCGCCGGCATCGGGCAGGCAGAGCACCACGGCATCCACCTCCTCCATCAGGGCGCGCTTGGCGGCGGGGTCCTTGCGGTCCTTCTCGGCGATGGAGCGGATGGCGATGCCGGGGTGGTTGGCCAGGCGGGCGCGGATCTGCAGGCCCGTGGTGCCGCTCTCGCCGTCAATGAAGATGGAGGGGATCTTGGTCATGGTGGCCTCACGGTAGCGTCTGGAACGGAAAAGGGGCAGGTCCCTCGCGGAACCTGCCCCCTGATGTCTCGGCTCGGATGGAGCCGGGCGCGGCCGCCCGGTCCCCAGGCGTCAGCGCTTGGAGAACTGGAAGGAACGTCGCGCCTTCATCTTGCCGTACTTCTTGCGCTCCACCGCGCGCGGGTCGCGCGTCAGGAAGCCGGCCTTCTTGAGGATGCCGCGCAGCTCGGGCTCGTAGTTGCACAGGGCGCGGCTGATGCCGTGGCGCACCGCGCCCGCCTGGCCCGACAGACCGCCGCCGGTGACGGTGGCGATGACGTCGAACTGCTGGTAGCGGTCGGCGACCAGGAAGGGCTGGGCGATCAGCATGCGCAGCACGGGGCGCGCGAAATACTTGCCCTGCGGCTTGTCGTTGATGGTGATGGTGCCCTTGCCGGGCTTCACCCACACGCGCGCCACGCTCTCCTTGCGGGAGCCGGTGGCATAGGCGCGGCCCTGGGCGTCGCGCTTGGGCTCGCGCACCGGGGCGGCGTTCTCGCCGGCGGCGATGGGCGTGCCCTGCACCAGGGACTTGAGGTCGGCCAGGGAGGTGGCGGTGTTGGTCTCGCTCATCGGCTCAGCCCACCTTGTTCTTGCGGTTCATCGCGGCGACGTCGAGCGCCTGCGGGTTCTGCCCGGCATGCGGGTGCTCGGCCCCGGCATAGACGTGCAGGTTCTTCATCTGGCGCCGGCCCAGCGGGCCGCGGGTGATCATGCGCTCCACTGCCTTCTCCACCACGCGGGCGGGGAAGCGGCCCTCCAGCCGGGCCTTCGCGGTCTGGCCCTTGATGCCGCCGGGGAAGCCGGTGTGGTAGTAGAAGACGCTCTGCTGCGCCTTGTTGCCGGTCAGCCGCACCTTGTCGGCGTTGAGGATCACGACGTGGTCGCCGCAATCCACATGCGGGGTGAAGCTCGCCTTGTGCTTGCCGCGCAGGCGGTTGGCGACCAGGGAGGCCAGGCGCCCGAGCACGAGGCCCTCGGCGTCAATGACCCACCAGTTCTTCTGGACCTCCGCCGGCTTCACCGAGCGGGTCTGGGTGCTGAGCATGGAAAAACCACCAAAAGCAGGAATTGCTGCGCCGCATATGCCCGCCGGGCGGCCGCGCGTCAAGGCTCCGCGTATGCGGTATCATAATACCGCAGCCATCGGCGCGGCCTTGCCCCGCCATCCGCGCTTCCGAATGGCGCGCCCGGCGGCGGCGCTGCCATGCTGGCACCGCAGACACGGAAGGAACCGCCCATGCGCCGCCTCGCCCTTCTCGCCGCCCTCGCCCTCGGGGCCGCCGCCCTTCCCGCCGTGGAACCGGCCGCGCAGCCGCAGGGCATGCTGTTCTGCTTCGCCAACGACGCCGCCGTCCTCTACCGCGTCAAGCTGCGCCACACGCCGCAGGGCGGCCGCGAGAGCGACCCCGCATGGCGCAACGTCACCGCCGGCACCCGCCATTGCGAACGCTTCGCCAATCCTGCGCAGGTGCGCTTCCAGGTGCAGTTCAACGACCTCACCTGGAAGGACAGCGGCAGCTGCTCGCGCAGCATCTCCGCGCCGGCGAACGGCCTGATCCTGCGCGCCACCGGCACCATCTTCAGCGCCCGCTGCGAGATCCAGTAGCCGCGCGGGCCGGCGGCATGGCAGCCTGCCGGGCAACGACCCGGAGGCCACGCCCATGCCCACCCGCCGCGCCATCCTGGCCGCGCCCGCGCTGCTGCCCGCCCGGGCGCGCGCGCAATCCTGGCCGGGCGGGCAGGCCGTCACGCTCGTCATGCCCTATTCCCCCGGCGGCTCGACCGACGTGCTGGGGCGCATCCTGGTGCAGGGGCTGGGCGAGCGCCTGGGCGGCACCTTCGTCATGCAGCACATGCCGGGCGCCACCACCACGCTGGGGGGCCGCCACGTCGCCCGCGCCCGGCCGGACGGGCTGACGCTGCTGCTGGGCACGGTGGCCACCTTCACCCTGGCGCCCTTCGCGCTGCGCCACATCGGCTACGACCCCCAGGCCGACTTCGCCCACCTCTCCATGCTGGCCGAGACGGGCTTCGTGCTGGTGGCCCACCCGCGCACCCCCACCCTGCCCGCGCTGCTGGAGGCCGCGCGCGCCCGGCCCGGGGCGGTCTCCTACGCCACCTGGGGGGTCGGCTCCTCCTCCCACGTCATGATGCTGGACCTCCAGGCGCGCACCGGGGTGCAGATGCTGCACGTGCCCTTCAACGGCTCGCCGCCCGGGCTGACGGAGACGATGGCCGGGCGGGTGGACTGCATGATGAGCGTGGTGGCCCCGGCGCGCCCGCAGCTGGAGGCCGGGCGCCTGTCCGCCCTGCTGGTGCCCGGCGCCACCCGCTTCGAGGCCATCCCCGCCGTGCCGACGGTGGAGGAGCTGGCCGGGGCGATCGTGCACTGCGTCGAGCACGGCAAGGCGTTCAAGCTGACCGAGCACTCGGCCCGCCTTCACAAGTCCGCGAACATGCTGGCCTACGAACTTCCGTATTCGATTGCGGAACTCGACGCGGCAACCAGGCTCGTCATCGCCGAGAACAAGCTCGAATCCGGTTACGTGCGGCCGCTCGCGTGGCGTGGGGCGGAAGTGATTGGCGTCTCCGCGAAGGGGACGAAGATTCATGTCATGATCGCGGCGTTCCCGTGGGGCGCGTACTACGAACAGCAAGCGAT
>JBEQBS010000098.1:0-761 GCA_041639675.1 Rubritepida sp.
CGCAGCAGCGCCATGCCGCCCGCCGGCCGGTGCGCCAGGCGCGCTCCGCCGCCGCGGCACCGCGGATGCGCGATTCGGCACAGGAGCTGGTGCCCGTCGCCTCGGCCAGCGAGATCGAGGGCATGTCGCCGCGCGCCGCCTGCCTGGCCGCGGTGCGCCGGGCCGAGGCGGTGCATGGGGTGCCGTCCGGGCTGCTCTCGGCCGTGGCGCTGGCGGAGTCCGGGATGCATGCCTATGCGCTCAACATCGGCGGGCGGGCGCATTTCCCCGGCTCGCGGGACGAGGCGCGGGTGCTGCTGGCCAATGCCCGGCCCGGCGCCTCGGTGATGGCGGGCTGCGTGCAGGTGAATGCGCGCGTGCATGCCCGCGGCTCGGACTGGCCGCTCGACCCCGTGCGCGCGGCAGACTGGGCGGGCGGCATGATGGCGCGCTGGGCCCGTGAGACGGGCTCCTGGAGCGAGGCGGTGCGGCGCTGGCATGGCGGCTCGCCGGCCTCGACGCAGCGGCTGGTCTGCCGCATCAAGGCCAAGATGGAAGTGACCGGCGCCGATGCCGAGGTCTTCCGCGACTGGTCCTGCGACAGCGCGCAGACGGCGCGGGTGCGCCGCAATGGCGAGATCCACCTGACGCGGGCCGAGGGGGCGCTGTAGCGCCCCCCGCCGGCTACTCCTTCACCGCGCCGGTGAGGCTGGACACGTAGTAGTCCACGAAGAAGCTGTAGAAGATCACCACCGGCAGGCTGCCCAGCAGGCTGCCCGCCA
>JBEQBS010000098.1:771-10134 GCA_041639675.1 Rubritepida sp.
TGATACACGTCGCCCGTCACCAGCTCCGTCAGGATCGCCACGGGGACGGTCTTGTTCTCGCTGCTCTGGATGAAGGCGAGCGCGTAGATGAACTCGTTCCAGCTCAGCGTGAAGGCGAAGATGCCGGCGCTGATGAGGCCCGGCACCGCCAGCGGCAGCGTGATTCTCGTGAGGATCTGGATGCGCGTCGCACCGTCAATCAGCGCGCATTCCTCCAGCTCATAGGGAATGGACTTGAAGTAGCCGATCAGCAGCCAGGTGCAGAAGGGGATCAGGAAGGTCGGGTAGACCAGGATCAGCGCCAGCGGGCTGTCGAACAGGCCGAGCTGCACCACCATCGTCGCCAGCGGGATGAAGAGGATGGAGGGCGGCACCAGGTAGGCCAGGTAGATCGCCAGCCCCACATAGTCCGAGCCCTTGAAGCGCAGCCGCTGCACCGCATAGGCCGCCAGCGCCGAGGCGATGAGCGACAGGAAAGTGGAGCCGATCGCCACCAGCATCGTCGTCCACAGCCACTTCGGGTAGCTCGTCTCGAACAGCAGCTTGTTGATGTGCGCCAGCGTGGGCGAATGCACCCAGAAGGGGTTGTTGTTGGAGAAGTCGTAGAGCTCCCCATCCGGTTTGAAGGCCGTCACCGTCATCCAGTAGAAGGGGAAGAGCAGGATGAAGATGAAGATGCCCAGCGGCACCCAGAGGGTGACGACGCGGCGCGCCTTGCTGTCCCAGGCCAGGGTTTCGCCTTGCTCAGTCATTGCCTTCCCCCTGCTGCCACTTCCGGCGCGCGAGTGCGAAGTATGAGAAGAGGGTGGCCGCCACCAGGAAGGGGATCATCGCCACCGCGATGGCCGCGCCCTCGCCGAGCTGCCCGCCGGGGATGCCGCGCTGGAAGGCCAGCGTGGCCATCAGGTGCGTCGAGTTCACCGGCCCGCCGCGGGTGATGGCGTAGACCAGCTGGAAGTCGGTGAAGGTGAAGATGATGCTGAAGGTCATCACGATGGCGAGGATGGGGAGCAGCATCGGGAAGGTGATGAAGCGGAAGCGCTGCCAGGGCGTGGCGCCGTCCAGCATCGCGGCCTCATAGAGCGAGGGGCTGATGGTCTGGAGGCCCGCAAGCAGCGAGATGGCGACGAAGGGGATGCCGCGCCAGACATTGGCGGCGATGAGCGACCAGCGCGCCGGCCATTCGGAGCCGAGGAAGTTGAAGTTCTCCGTCCGCCAGCCCAGCGCCTCCACGAAGATCCAGGAGATGATCGAGAACTGCGGGTCGTAGATCCACCAGAAGGCGATGGCCGTCAGCACGGTGGGGGTGATCCAGGGCAGCAGCACGATGGCGCGGATCAGCGACTTGAACGGCATGTGGTTGTTCAGCAGCAGCGCCAGCCACAGCCCCAGCCCGAACTTCAGGACCGTGGCCACGGCCGTGTAGAACACCGAGTAGAAGACCGCCCCCCAGAAGATGGGGTCGGAGGCCAGGTACTCGAAATTCTCCAGCCCCACCCAGATGCCGCGGCGGCCGATGGTGGTGTCGGTGAAGGCCAGCCACACCCCCAGCCCCAGCGGGTAGGTGAGGAAGACCGTCAGCAGACCCACCGCCGGGAACAGGCAGGCGACGATCAGCACCGCCTTGTTGTCGAAGAAGCGGGCGAGGGCCGAGGGCTCCCGCCGCGCATGGACCCAGCGCGGTTCCGTCGCCGCCGACACGCGCCTAGCGCCGCGCCCGGAAGAAGCGGGTGGCGCGGCGCTCGGCCTCGCGCGCCGCCTGCTCGGGCGTCGCCTGGCCGGAGGCGACGGAGGCGCACATCTGCACCATCACGTAGTCCGCCGTGGCGGCCGCCGAGCCCTCGGTGATCGGGCCCTTGTAGCCCAGCCAGAACTCGCTGTTCATCGTGTCGCGGAAGATGGTGATCTTCGGGTCGCTCTCCCACACCGGGCTGGCGGCGTAGGCATCCAGCGGCTGCGACCAGTAGCCGAGGTTGGCGCGCAGCCAGGGCTCGTATTGCGGCTCCTCCATCAGGAAGGTCAGCAGCGCCTTGGCGGCGTTGGGGAAGCGCGAATGGCGGAACACCATCGCGTTCATCGTCAGCCCCGCATTCGGCGTGCTGCGCGCCACGCCCTTGGGCATGGGGGACATGATGGTGTCCTCCGCCAGGGCCGCCGTCGCCGGGTCGTTCTTCATGGAGAAGTAGAGCGAGACGCCGTTCTGCGTCATGAAGCACTCGCCCGCGGCATAGGCGCGGTTGTTGCTGATGTCGTTCCAGGAGATCGTGCCGGGGATGAAGGTCGGGTAGAGCTCCCGCAGGTAGTTGAGTGCTGCGATCGTCTCGCGCGAGTTGATGCCGACCGCGCCGGATTCATCCACCAGGAAGCCGCCATGGCTCCAGACCAGCCAGTTGGCAAAGGCGTTGCCGTCGCCCACCGCATTGCCCAGCGCGAAGCCGGCGGGCTTGTTGATGCGCCGCAGCGCCTGGCACAGCCGCAGGAAGCCGGCATGGTCGTCCGGCACGGCGTCGAACCCGGCCTCGCGCAGCGCGGAGCGGCGGGCGACGATGGGGCCGCCGGTGGAGCCGAAGGGCAGGCCGATCCATTGCTGGGTGCCGGCGCGCATGCCGTAGGCGCGGGCCAGCGGCCGCCAGCCGCCATACTTGGTGCCCAGGTAGGTGGCGATGTCGGTCAGGTCCACGATCTTGTCGGTGTAGATGTGCGGCGCCTGATCGAAGGCGATGATGAGGTCCGGCCCGGCGCCGGTATTGGCCGTCACCGCCGTCTGCTGGGTGATGTCCTCCCAGCCCACGAAGTCCACGCGCACCTGCACGCCGGTCTGCTGCGTGAAGCGCGCGCAATTGGCGCGGAACACGTCCTCGTCCGGCTGCACGAAGCGCACGGGGCGCAGCATGCGCAGCGTGGCGCCGGGCTCCAGCGGCAGGTTGGGCATGGTGGCGGGGTTGGTGCGGATCTGCGCCTGCGCGGCGAAGGGCGATGCGGCGGCCAGCGCGCCCAGGGTGCGGCGGGTGATCATGCGGAAACCTCCTCCTTCTCGCGGGCGATGCGTTCGCCCGTCTTGGTGTCGAACAGGTGGACCAGGGACAGCTCGGGCGAGACCGGCAGCACCTCGCCGGGGCGGGCCGAGACGCGCTCGCGGAACACGCCGGTGAGCGGCACCTCGCCGATGCGCAGCACCACCTGCGTCTCGCTCCCCATCGGCTCCACCACCTGCACGCGGGCGGGCAGGCCGGCCGGGTCCAGGCGCAGGTGCTCGGGGCGGATGCCGTAGGTGGCGGGTGCGGCGCGCGGCACGGCATGGCGGGGCAGCGGCAGCAGCGTGCCGTCGGCGCATCGGAAGCCCTGCGCCGTGACCTCGCCGCCGACGAGGTTCATCGCCGGGCTGCCGATGAAGCCGGCGACGAAGAGATTGGCCGGGCGGTCATACAGCTCCAGCGGCGGGCCGGCCTGGCGCACATGGCCGTGCTCCATCACCACGATGGTGTCGGCCATGGTCATGGCCTCGATCTGGTCGTGCGTGACGTAGACGGTGGTGGTCTTCAGCCGCTGGTGCAGCTCCTTCATCTCGGAGCGCATGTGCACGCGCAGCTTGGCGTCCAGGTTGCTCAGCGGCTCGTCGAACAGGAAGACCTGCGGGTTGCGCACGATGGCGCGGCCCATCGCCACGCGCTGGCGCTGCCCGCCGGAGAGCTGGCGCGGGAAGCGGTCCAGCAGCGCCTCCAGGCCCAGGATGCGCGCGGCGCGCTCCACCTCGCGCCCCATCACCTCCTTCGGCGCGCCGGCCAGCTTCATGGAGAAGGCCATGTTGTCGCGCACCGTCATGTGCGGGTAGAGCGCGTAGTTCTGGAACACCATGGCGATGTCGCGGTCCTTCGGCGGCACCGTGTTCACCACGGTGCCGCCGATCAGGATCTCGCCGCCGGTGATGTTCTCCAGCCCGGCCAGCATGCGCAGCAGGGTGGACTTGCCGCAGCCCGAGGGGCCGACGAGGACGACGAATTCGCCATCCGCGATCTCGACGTTGACGCCGTGCAGGACGTGGGTGGAGCCGAAGCTCTTGCGCACGTCGCGGAATGCCACGCTCGCCATCAGGCCGCGTGGCCCATGCGGAAACACTCGCGCGCCGTCATCCTGGCCGCCTCCCAACCTTTGTTGGGAGGAAGGCTAGACCCCGGCGCGCGCGCTCCGCAAGGGCGCTACCTCATCCCCGCGCAGAAACGCTGGATGCGCGTGCAGGCATCCACCAGCACCTCGTCCGAGGTGGCGTAGGAGACGCGGAAATGCCCCGGGAACATGAAGGCGGAACCGTGCACGCCGGCCACGCCCTCCTCCTCCAGCAGCGCCTCGACGAAGGCCTCGTCGCCGTCAATCTTGCGCCCGCCCGCCGTGGTCTTGCCGATGCAGGCCGTCATGGAGGGGAAGACGTAGAAGGCGCCCTCGGGCACCAGGCAATGCAGGCCCGGCGCCTCGTTCAGCATCTTCACCACCAGGTCGCGCCGGCGCTCGAACACCGCGCCCATGGCGGCGACGCTGTCCTGCGGGCCGCGCAACGCCTCGATCGCCGCGGCCTGGGAGATGGAGGAGGTGTTGGAGGTGCTCTGCCCCTGGAGCTTGTCCATCGCCTTGATGAGCGCGACGGGCGCGCCGGCGAAGCCGATGCGCCAGCCGGTCATGGCGTAGCCCTTGGAGCAGCCGTTCATGGTGATGGTGCGCTCGCGCAGGCGCGGCTCTACCTGCACCACGGTGGCGAACTCGTAGTCGCCATAGGCCAGCTTCTCGTAGATGTCGTCGGTGAAGATCCACACCTGCGGGTGGCGCAGCAGCACGTCGGTCAGCGCCTTCAGCTCCTCGCGCGTGTAGGCGGCCCCCGTGGGGTTGGAGGGGTTGTTGAGGATCAGCCACTTGGTCTTCGGCGTGATCGCGGCCTCCAGCTGCTCGGCCGTCATCTTGAAGCCGCTGTTGGGGCCGCAGGGCACGAAGACCGGCTTGCCTTCCGCGAGCTGCACGATGTCGGGGTAGGACACCCAGCAGGGGGTGGGGATGATTGCCTCGTCGCCCGCGTCAATCGTGGCCATCAGCGCGTTGAAGATCACCTGCTTGCCGCCGGTGGTGACGATGATCTCCTCCGGCGTGTATTCGATGCCGTTGTCGCGCCGGAACTTCTCGCAGACCGCCTTGCGCAGCTCCATCGTGCCGGCGACGTCGGTGTACTTGGTCTCGCCGCGCTGGATGGCGGCGATGGCGGCGTCCTTGATGTTCTGGGGCGTGTCGAAATCCGGCTCGCCGACCGAGAGCGAGATGACGTTCTTGCCCGCCGCCTTCAGCGCGCGCGCCTTCGCCGTGATGGCGATGGTCTGGGAGGGGGAGATGCGGTCGAGCCGCTCGGCGGTCAGGTGCATGGATGGGCCTTCCGGTGGCCATGGAAAAACGCGGCGGACACTAGGGCAGATCGCCGCGGGGCGGAACCGCCCGGCGGCGTGAATCTGCCCTGCCGGGCTACTCGGCGGCCCGCCGCAGCGCCTGCCACACACGCTCCGGCGTCAGCGGCATGTCCAGGTGCGCCACCCCCAGCGCGTCGCACACCGCGCCGATGATGGCCGGCGGCGCGCCGCAGGCCCCGCCCTCGCCCGCGCCCTTCACGCCCAGGTCGTTGGAGGGGCAGGGCACCACGTTCAGCCCCACCATGAGGTCCGGCACGTCGGCCGCGCGCGGCAGCGCGTAGTCCTGGAAGGAGGCGCTGACGAGCTGCCCGTACTCGGCGTCGTAGGCCGTGTGCTCCAGCATCGCCTGGCCGATGCCGGCGACGATGCCGCCATGGCATTGCCCGTGCACCAGCAGCGGATTCAGCGGCACGCCCACATCATCCACCGCGGCGTAGCGCACCAGCTCGACCACCCCCGTCTCCGGGTCCACCTCGACCTCCGCCAGGTGGCAGCCATTGGGGAAGTTGCACTCGGTGTTGCGCTTGTAGAGGAGCTGCTCGTCCAGCGCGCCGCCCTGGGCCAGCTCGCCCCAGGTGATGCTGCGGTCGGTGCCGGCGATGGCGAAGCGCGCGCCCTGGTGCTCGATGTCGGCCTCGGCGCATTCCAGGCGCTTGGCGGCCAGGCGGCGCGCCTTGTCCAGCACCGCCGTCGCCGCGCGCGTCACCGCCACGCCGCCCATCTGCGAGGAGCGCGAGCCGCCGGTGCCGCCGCCGGCCGGCACCAGGTCGGAATCGCCCTGCACCAGCCGCACCTTGTCGAAGGGGATGCCCAGCCTCGCATGGGCCAGCTGCGCGAAGGCCGTCTCGTGCCCCTGGCCGTGGCTGAAGGTGCCGACATGCACCAGCGCCTCGCCCTCCTCGGTGATGCGGATGCGCGACCATTCGGCGGGCTGGCCGCCGCTGGCCTCGATGAAGTAGCCGATGCCGCGGCCGCGCAGCCGTCCGCGCGCGGCGGATTCCGCGCGGCGGGCCTCGAAGCCCTCCCAGCCCATGAGGTCGAGCGCCTGGCGCTGGGTCGCCTCGAACGCGCCGCTGTCAATCTCGTTGCCGGCGCAGTTGCGGTAGGGGATCTGGTCGGGCCGCACGTAGTTGCGCGCGCGGATTTCCTCGCGCGCGATGCCGAAGGCCGCGGCGCCCTGGTCCAGCAGGCGCTCGATCACATAGGCGGTCTCGGGCCTTCCGGCGCCGCGATAGGCATCGGTGGGCACGGTGTTGGTGAAGGCGCAGCGCACCTGCACGTTCACCGCCTGCATGTCATAGACCGTGCCTTGGATGCGCCCGCCCGCCACGGTGGGCACGCGCGGGCCGAAATCCAGCAGGTAGGCGCCCATGGCGGCGATGGTGTGCACGCGCATGCCCAGGATGCGCGCCTGCGCGTCGAAGGCCATCTCGGCCTCCGTCACGTGGTCGCGGCCATGCGGGTCGCTCAGGAAGGTTTCCGTCCTGCCCGCCAGCCACTTCACCGGCCGGCCCAGCCGCTTCGCCGCCCAGAGCACCATGGCGGATTCCGGGAAGAGCTTGCCGCGCAGCCCGAAGCCGCCGCCCACATCGGGCGAGACGACGCGCAGCTGCTCCAGCCCCACCTTGAACACGAATTTCGCCAGCCCCTCGCGCACGCGCACCACGCCCTGGGTCGGGCTGGTCAGCGTCCAGCGTTCGCCATCCCATTCGCCCAGCGCCACGCGCGGCTCCATCGGGTTGCCGACGACGCGGTTGTTCACCAGCCGCACGGAAACGGTGCGGTGGGCGCGCGCGAAGGCCGCCGCCGCCTCGGCCTCGCGGCCGCTCGACCAATGCACGCAGAGGTTGGAGCCGCGCTCCGCCCAGATCACCGGCGCATCGGCGCCCAGCGCCCTGGCGGTGTCGGTGATGCTGGGCAGCGTCTCGTAGTCCACGGCGATCAGCTCGCAGGCATCCAGCGCCTGGGCGCGGGTTTCCGCCACGACCAGCGCAACGGGGTCGCCGACGAAGCGCACGGCGTCCGTCTGCAGGATGGGGCGCGGCGGGCACCACAGGGGCTGGCCGTCCACGCCCGGCACCTCAACCTGCACCGGCAGCAGGCCCAGCCCGTCGGCCGCCGCATCGGCGCCGGTCAGCACCAGCAGCACGCCCGGCGCGGCGCGGGCGGCCGACACGTCCAGCGCCGCGATGCGCGCATGGGCGTGGGGGGAGCGCAGCACGGCCATATGCGCCAGGCCGGGGCGGTGCAGGTCGTCGGTGTAGGTGCCGCTGCCGGTCAGCAGCCGCACATCCTCCTTGCGCCGCACGGGCTGGCCGATGCCGAACTGGTCCATTGGAACGCTCCGGTGATCCCTCTGCGCGCAGGGTAGGGGGGGTTGCGCGCGCCGTCATGCCCCCTACCGTCCCGCCATGCGCCTCGACCTGCCGGACCTGCCCGACACGCGCGCCCTACGGGCGGAGGTCCGGGCCTTCATCGCGCAGCATGCGCCGGGCTGGACGGCGGAATCCCGCGCCCGGTCCTGGATGGGCTTCGACCGCGCATTCTCCGCCGCGCTCGGCGCCCGTGGCTGGATCGGCATGACCTGGCCGCGCGCCTATGGCGGCCACGAGCGCAGCGCCATGGAGCGTGCGGTGGTGCTGGAGGAGCTGCTGGCCGCCGGCGCCCCGGTGGGCGCGCATTGGATCGGCGACCGGCAATCCGGCCCGCTGATCCTGCGCGTGGGCACGGAGGCGCAGAAGCGCCGCATCCTGCCCGGCATCGCCCGCGGGGAACTCGCCTTCTGCATCGGCCTCAGCGAACCCGATTCCGGCAGCGACCTCGCCAGCCTGCGCACCAGGGCGACGCGCGACGATGCGGGGTGGGTGCTGGAGGGGCGCAAGATCTGGACCACCTTCGCCCACAAGTCGGACATCATGATCGCCCTGGTCCGCACCGCCCCGGCGCCGGAGGGGGGCAGCCGCCATGCGGGGCTCTCGCAATTCCTGGTGGACCTGCGGCGGCCCGGCATCACCATCCGTCCCATCCGCGACCTGGAGGGGGAAGACAGCTTCAACGAAGTCACCTTCGACGCCGTGCGGCTGGATGCGGAGGACCTGCTGGGCCTGGAGGGTCAGGGCTGGGCTCAGGCCACCAGCGAACTGGCCTTCGAGCGCTCGGGGCCGGACCGCGTGCTGTCCTCCTTCCCCGCCCTGGCCGCAGCCCTGCCCGCCCTGCCGGATGCGGCCGCACCCGAGGCCGGGCGGCTGGTGGCGCGGCTCTGGGCCCTGCGCACCATGTCGCTGGGCGTGGGCGGCATGCTGCAACGCGGCGAGGACCCGGCGGTGGAGGCCGCGCTGGTGAAGGATGTGGGCAACAGCTTCGAACAGGCGCTGCCCGAGCGCCTGCGCGCCCTGCTGGACCCCGCCGAGCGCCCGGAGGAACTGGACCGCATGCTCGGCACCCTGGCGATGCTGGCCCCCACCTTCAGCCTGCGCGGCGGCACGCGCGAGATCCTGCGCGGCATCATCGCCCGCGAGCTGGGGCTGCGATGAGCGAGCTGCGCGCCCTGCTGACGACCCAGCTGGACCGCCTGCTGGCGGCGCACCCCGTGCTGCGCGCGGTGGAGGCCGGCGAGTGGCCCGCCGCCCTGTGGAGCGAGGCCGAGGCGCTGGGGCTGGGCCTGGCGCTGGTGCCGGAAGGGCAGGGCGGCGTCGGCCTGTCCTGGGGCGATGCCGCGGCGCTGTGGCAGGTGCTGGGCCGCCACGGCGCGCCGCTGCCGCTGGGCGAGCAGATGCTGGCCGCGCGCTTGCTGGCCGATGCCGGGATCGAGGCGCCCGACGGCCTGCTGGCATTGTCGGTGGACGGCGCCGCCGCGCCCTGGGGCCGCCACGCCGCCTGGCTGGCGGTGGCGGATGGCGCGCGGGTGGCGCTGCTGCCGGCG
>JBEQBS010000099.1:0-10079 GCA_041639675.1 Rubritepida sp.
GCATCGGCATAGGTGCCGGTGTGCAGATCCACCGCCTGGGCGCCGATGCGCGCGGTGGCGGCGACCTGCGCCGCATCCGGCTCGACGAACAGCGCGACCTCGATGCCCGCGGCCGCCAGTTCCCGCACCTGCGCTTCCAGGGCCGGGCCGGCGCGCGGCACGTCCAGCCCGCCCTCCGTGGTCAGCTCCTGGCGCTTCTCCGGCACGATGCAGCAGGCGGCCAGGCCGTGGCCGGCGCGCAGGCGCAGGGCGATGGCGACCATCTCCGCCGTGCCGGCCATCTCGAAGTTCAGCCGCGTCGGCACCTCGGCGGCGATCCGGAAGACGTCGGCGTCGCGGATGTGGCGGCGGTCCTCGCGCAGGTGCAGGGTGATGCCGTCGGCCCCGGCCTCCAGGCATTCGCGCGCCGCGCGCACCGGGCAGGGGTGGGCGCCGCCGCGGGCGTTCCTGAGCGTGGCGACGTGGTCAATGTTCACCGAAAGGCGCATGGGCGGGTCCTGGAAAGCGTGTCGGCCAGCCGCAGCGCGGCCAGCAGGGAGTTGGGCGAGGCGATGCCGCGCCCGGCGATGTCCAGCGCGGTGCCGTGGTCCGGGCTGGTGCGGATGATGGACAGGCCGAGGGTGACGTTCACCCCGCCCTCCATGTCCAGCGTCTTGATCGGGATCAGCGCCTGGTCGTGGTACAGGCAGATGGCGGCGTCGTAGGTCGGGCGCGCCAGGGCGGTGAACAGCGTGTCCGGCGGGTGCGGGCCAGTGGCCTGGATGCCCTCGGCGCGCAGCAGGGCCACGGCGGGGGCGACGATGGCCTGGTCCTCCTGGCCGAGCGTGCCGGCCTCGCCGGCATGGGGGTTCAGCCCGGCCACGGCCAGGCGCGGCGCGGCGATGCCGAAGTCCCGCACCAGGGCGGCGTGGGTGATGCGGGCATGCTCCGCGATCAGTGCCGGCGTCAGGCGCGCGATGGCCCGCGCCAGGGGCTCATGCACCGTCACCGGCACCACGCGCAGTTGCGGGCAGGCCAGCATCATCACCGGGGGCACGCCGGTGCCGGCCAGCTCGCCCAGGAACTCGGTGTGGCCGGGATGGGGGAAGCCGGCCACGGTCAGCACGGATTTCTGGATGGGGCAGGTGACGACGGCGCCGGCGCGCCCGGCCTGGGCCAGCGCCACGGCCTCGGCGATGGCGGCGATCACGGACGGGGCGTTGCGCGCGTCCAGCACGCCCGGCATGGCGGGGGCGGGCAAGGGGCGGTGCAGCACCGGCAGGGCACGGCCGAAGGCGGCGGCCGCATCCTCGATGGAATCCACCCGCGCCACCGGCACGCCTTGGTAGAGCGCGGCGTCGCCCACCACGCAGAAGGGCGGCGCGCCGGCCAGCCAGGCCTTGGCCGTCACCTCCGGCCCGATGCCGGCGGGCTCGCCCATGCTCAGCGCGATCATGCGCGCAGCCTGTCCAGCAGGGCGTCCACCTCATCCGCCGTCTGGTAGAGGCCGAAGCCGAAGCGCAGCCGGCTGCCGCGCCGGTCCGTGACCACGCCGCGCGATTCCAGCCGGGCATGCCACGCCTCGGCATCCGGCAGGTCCAGGCACAGGAAGTTGCCGCGCATCGGTTCCTCCACCGGCACCACCAGCCGCGCCGGGTCCAGCCCGGTGCCGGCCAGCCCCGCCACGAAACGCGCCGCGAGCGCCCGGGCATGGGCGTGGATTCCCGCCACCGTCACCCCGCGCCCCTCCAGCCAGCGCAGCGCCGCCACCTGGCGGAACAGGCCGGAGGGATCGAAGGTCGCGCCCATGAAGCGCATGCCGTCCGCCGCATAGGGCACGCCGCCCTGCGGGCCGGACAGCGCGCCGAAGGCGGCGTACCAGCCGGTGTCGCGCGGCCGGGGCAGCCAGCCGGGCGGGGCGTGCAGGAAGGCGCAGCCCTCGCCGCCCATGGCGTACTTGTAGCCGCCCGAGAGGTAGAAGGCCCGGTGCGCCACCGCCGACAGGTCGGTCGGACGGGCCATGAAGCCGTGGTAGCCGTCCAGCACCAGCACGGCGTCCGGCCCGGCCGCCTGGGCCACCGCCGCGGGGTCCACCGCCCAGCCGGAGTTGAAGAAGACCTGGCTCACCCACACCAGGTCGAAGCCCGCCCGCGCCGCGGTCGCCAGCCGTTCCGGCACGGCGTGGCCGGGTTCCGGTTCGACCCGCGTCACCCGGACCAGCCCCTCCTCCTCCAGCCGGGCAAGCTGCCGGCTGAAGGAATGGAACTCGCCGGTGGTGGTCAGCACGCGCGGGCGCTCCGGCAGGGCGGACAGGATGCGCCCCACGAATTCATGCGTGTTCGGCGCGAAGCACAGCGTGCCGGGGTCGGGCAGGTTCAGCACGGCGGCGATGCGCGCCTGCGCCTCCCGCCACAGCGGGCCCAGGACGTGGGCCCACTTGCCGTCCTGCATGCGGGCCGCGCAGTCCCACGCCTCCAGCTGGGCGGCGCGGGTGGCGTCCGGCCAGGGGTGGTGGCTGTGGGCCGCGAAGTGCAGCCGCCCCGGCTCGGCGCCGAGGAAGTGGGAAAAATCCGCGCGAAGGTCCAGCATGGCCCCCTCATCATGGAGGCTTTCGCGGAATGGGCGAGGGGATCACCACCGATTTCAGCCGGCGCATGTCCTATGGCGACTACCTGGGGCTGGACACGCTGCTCTCCGCGCAGCGCACCCTGTCGGGCCATCACGACGAGCACCTCTTCATCGCCATCCACCAGGTGCAGGAGCTGTGGATGAAGCTGATGCTGCATGAGCTGGCCCTGGCGATGGACCGCATCCGCGCCGACGACCTGGGCCCCGCCTTCAAGGCCACCGCCCGCGTCGCGCGCATCCAGCACGAGATGACGGATGCCTGGGACGTGCTGGCGACGATGACGCCCAACGACTTCGCCGCCTTCCGCGGGGTGCTGGGTTCCTCCTCCGGCTTCCAGTCCTGGCAGTACCGGCTGCTGGAGTTCCGCCTGGGCGGCAAGGACCGCGCCAAGCTGGCGCCGCACGCCCACCGCCCCGACCTGCATGCGGTGCTGGAACAGGCCCTGGCCGCGCCTTCCCTGTATGACGAGGCGCTGCGCCTGCTGCACCGCCGCGGCCACCCCCTGCCGGCGGAGGTGCTGGAGCGCGACCTTTCGCTGCCGCGCCAGCCGCACCCCGCCGTCACCGCCGCCTGGGCCGCCATCTACCGCGCCGGGGAGCGCGAGATGGCGCTGTATGAGCTGGCGGAGGAGCTGGTGGACATCGAGGACAGCTTCCAGACCTGGCGCTTCCGCCACATGCGCACGGTGGAGCGCATCATCGGCTCCCTGCCCGGCACCGGCGGCAGCGCCGGCGTGGCCTACCTCAAGGGCGTGCTGGAGCTTCGCTTCTTCCCCGAGCTGTTCGAGGCGCGGACGATGCTGGCGTGACCGGCGCGCGGCCATCGGCGCCGCCGCATGCCGCCTTCGGCCCCGCCTGTTGGCGCGCCCGGGCCGCGTCGGGCATGGTTCCGCCTGCGAGACAGACGAAGGACCCGCCGATGCGCCTTTCCGCCGCCCTTGCCGCCGCGCTTGCCCTGGCCCCGCTGCTGGCGCCCGCCCCCGCGGCGGCACAGGATGGGCGCGCGCAGTTCTGCGTGCAGAACCGCTCCGGCATCGTGATCCGCTCGCGCTTCAACTATGACTCCGCCGGGCAGCAGCACCGGAGCGGCTGGGTGGTGAGCGCGCTGGGCGGCGAGAACTGCGTGCGCCTGCGCGACGTGGACACCCTGCAGTTCGAGGTGGAGGCGCAGGAGATCATGGCCTGGACCCGGATGTGCCGCCGCTCCGCCCCCAACCCCCGCCGCAACGCGGAGCTGGAGGTGAGCGGCACCGTGTTCAACGCCGCCTGCTCCGTGCGGCAATAGGGACGCTGCGCGCTTGATCCGGCGCAAGGCCGGCTGGCGGCATGGGGATTAGGGAAGGGCCATGCTGGCGGATTGCCTCCACGGCCTCGCGGCGCTCGGCCCCTCCGGGGTGCCGGCGCTGATGGGGGCGCTGTTCCTCGCCGGGCTGGCCGGCGGGCTGACGCATTGCGCAGGCATGTGCGGCCCCTTCGTGCTGGCCCAGGCCGGGGCGCGGGCCGATGCGGCGCTGTCGGGAGGCGTGCTGCGCCGCCTCTCCGGCGCGGCGCTGCTGCCGTATCACCTGGGGCGCGCCACCGGCTATGTCACGCTCGGCGCCCTGGCCGGCGGGCTGGGCGGCGTGGTGGCCGGCCTCACCGGGCTGCGCTTCGTCGCCGCCGCCTTGCTGATGCTGGCGGCCCTGCTGATGCTGGCCCAGGGCAGCGCGCGGCTGGCCGCCCTGCTGCCCCGCCTGCCGAGGCCGCGCCTGCCCCCCGCGCTGGAGGCGCGGATCGGCCCCCTGCTGGCCGCGCCCGGCCCCTTCGCGCAATGGCGGCTGGGACTGCTGCTGTCGGCCCTGCCCTGCGGGCTGCTGTGGGGTGCGCTGGCCGGCGCGGCCGCCGCGGGGTCGGCGCTGGCCGGCGGGCTTGCCATGCTGGGCTTCGTGGCCGGCACGGTGCCGGCGCTGGTCGGCGTGGCGGCGCTGGGAGGGTTCTTCCGGCGGCTGGCCGGGCCGCGGGCACGGGCTGCCGCCGGGGTGCTCTTCCTCCTCAACGGCGCCGTGCTGGCCGCCCTCGCCCTGCGCCTGCTGGCCT
The DNA here is from genome assembly GCA_041639675.1 of Rubritepida sp. Classification (GTDB taxonomy): domain Bacteria; phylum Pseudomonadota; class Alphaproteobacteria; order Acetobacterales; family Acetobacteraceae; genus Roseococcus. The sequence continues at coordinate 4,684 of JBEQBS010000099.1, forward strand.
GACGTTCACCGCATCTCAACCCGGCTTCGCGCATGAGGGCCCGCAGCCCACGTCGCGGAAGCCAGGATGCGCCTCCTTTCCCTGTCCGGCAGCCTGCCGGCCACCATCGTCGAGAACACCGCCCCCTGGAACTGGTTCGCCCAGCTCCGCCTCGCCATTGATCCCGCCACCATCTCCTTCGTGGACCTGACCGGCCCGGGGGCGGAGTTCTTCGATGTCCGCCTCAACCGAAGCCTCGGCATGCTGGAGGTGACGCCCTTCGCCCGCGCCGATTTCGAGGCGTTCGGCCGCGTGGGCGCCGCGCCCACCCTGTCCTTCGACATCCGCTTCTTCATGGCGGACGGCACGGTGGCCCAGTCGGCCCAGTCGTACGACGTGACGGTGCTGGACCGCGACGACACGCCGCCGCAATCCCTCGCCTTCGCCACCGGCGGCACGGTGAACATCAACACGGCGGGCGCCGTCATCGGCACCCTGGCCGTGACCGACCCCGACACCGCCTCCGGCTTCACCTTCCGCCTGCGCGACGACGACGCCTGGCTGTTCAGCATCGTGGGCAACCAGCTGCGGCTGAAGCCCGGCATGGTGCTGACGGAGTATGACGGGCCCATCCGCACCCTCTTCGTCGAGGCGTCGGACGGCACGCAGTCGGCGGGGTTCGAGCTGCGGATCAACGTCGCCAACCCGGCCCTGCCCGGCGCGCCGCTGGCCAACCTGGTCTCGCCGGGGGAGCAGGTGGCGAACCTGTCCTGGTCGGGAACGACGCTGGTGGCGGATCTCGCCGTCTCGGACATCGCCAACATCCGGGACTTCGGCGCCAACATCCGCTTCACCCTGCGCGACGGGCGGGAGGTCTGGGCCGCCCAGCCCGGCCGGGTGGACCTGCTGGACGGCGACATCGTCTTCCAGGCCACCAGCGTGGAAGGCCGCCTCTGGGCCATGTTCGAGACGGCGGTGAACCGCGAGCCCCACCCGGTGGACCTGGGCATCGAGGCGGCGCAGATGCGCGCGGGCGTGTTCAGCGAGCTGGTCTATGCCCGCTACCTCGTCGGCGTCCCGATGCAGACCGCCTATGGGACGCTGAGCAACGACCAGTTCGTCCGCCGCCTCTACGACAACCTGGGCTCCTGGTACGACAACGGCGTGGTGGCCTGGCACCGCAACCGGCTGGACAACGGCTTCCCGCGGGAGAACCTGCTGCTGGAGCTGGTGAACTGGCGCCGCGACGTCGGATGGGACGCGGCGCGGGCCGAGCGCGGCTTCATCACCACCGACCCCGCCGTCCACACGGTGGATGCGCTGCTGCGCATCGGACTGGGCGAGCCCGCGAGCTCGAACTTCCGGGTGATTGACGGCCTGGTGGATGGCGGCGCCCTGACGCTGGGCTCGCTGGCGAACTACATCACGACCCTGCCGTCATTCGCAGCCCGCTGGGGCTGGATGGACGACACCGCCTTCGCCCGCGCCTGGTATGCCGAGACGCGCGGCAGCGTGATGCCCGATGCCGACGCCGCGGCCATCGGCGCGATCCTCGCCGCCGGCGCGGTCAGCCGTGGCGACTACATGGTGATGACGCAGGGGTGGTGGGGCGCCAACCCCTACGTCAAGCAGACGCCCCAGGGCGACTTCGCCTTCGCCTGGTGAGGGGCGCCCTACCGCGCCACCAGGTCCCGGTAGGCGTGCCAGGTGGCATGGCCGATCAGCGGCAGCGCCACGGCCAGGCCCAGGAAGAAGGGCACCAGGGCGAGGCCGGTGAAGACCACGATCAGCCCGGCCCAGAGCGCCATCGCGCCCTTGTTCTCCAGCACCGCGCTGACCGAGACCGTCACCGCCTCCAGGAAGGTGACGTCCGGCCGGTCCACCAGCATGGGGATGGACACGGCGCAGGTGGCGAAGGCGATCGTGGCCAGCACGAAGCCGAAGCCGGTGCCGATGACCAGGAAGGGCAGGATGTGATCGCTGCGCAGCATCGCCAGCGGCAGGGAGGCGAGGTCGGCCGAGACGTTCAGGCCGAAGAACAGCGCGAACAGCAACCCTGCGATGCGCGTCCAGAACAGGTGGATCACCAGCAGCAGGGCCCCCATCATGGCAAGCTGCACGCCGTTGCGGCGGAAGCCCGCGGCGGCATCGGCCAGGGTGGGCGCCTCGCCGGCCTGCAGCCGGCGGCTCGTCTCGTACAGGCCGGCGGCCATGATGGGCGCCAGGATGAAGAAGCCCGCGGTGGCGGGCAGGATGGCCCAGCCCGTGCCCGCCTCGAACAGCAGCAGCGCCATCACCCAGCCGAACAGCGTCAGCGCCGCGCCGTAGGTGAGGCTGATGGAGCGCGCCGCCAGCATGTCGCGCCAGCCCAGCGTCAGCCAGGTCCAGGGGCGGTCGGTCGCCACCCGGCGCACGCGCGCCGCGGGCATGGGGCCTTCCATGGGAAGGGGCGGGGGGGTGATGTCAATGCTCATGGTCCGGCGTCCTCTCTCCCGGGGATCGTTGCGCACCAGCAAACCACCACCGCTTGATCCCGATCAAGGACGATCCGCCGGCCCGGGCGCAGGAAGGGGCCGGGGGCGATCTGCGCCCCGTGATCGAGGAGAGCTTGCATGGCCAGCGCCAGCACGGCCGCCGCCCCGTCGGGGGATTGGGCGTCGGCCACACAGAGGGTGAAGGAGGTGGCCTATGTGGAGGCGCCGATCCGCGCCTTCGCCATCGCCACCCTGTTCTGGGGCATCGTCGGCTTCCTGATGGGGGTGGTCATCGCCTCCCAGCTCGCCTGGCCCCTGCTGAACCTCGACCTGGAATGGACGAGCTTCGGCCGGCTGCGCCCGGTGCACACCAGCGCCGTGATCTTCGCCTTCGGCGGCAACGCGCTGATCGGCACCAGCCTGTACATCGTGCAGCGCACCTGCCGCGCGCGGCTGTGGGGCGGCGAGGAGATGGGCTGGTGGCTGTTCTGGGGCTACCAGTTCTTCATCGTCACCGCAGCACTCGGCTACGTGCTGGGCGTCACCCAGGGCAAGGAGTATGCCGAGCCCGAGTGGTTCTCCGACCTGTGGCTGACCGTGCTGTGGGTGATGTACCTGCTGGCCTTCGCCGGCACGATCATCCGCCGCGAGGAGCCGCACATCTACGTGGCCAACTGGTTCCTGCTGGCCTTCATCATCACCGTGGCGATGCTGCACATCGGCAACAACATCTCGCTGCCGCTGGCGCTGACCTCCACCTTCTCCTACGCGGCGCCCGCGGGCGTGCAGGGGGCGATGATCCAGTGGTGGTACGGCCACAACGCGGTGGGCTTCTTCCTGACCGCGGGCTTCCTGGGCATGATGTACTACTTCATCCCCAAGCAGGCGAACCGGCCGGTCTATTCCTACCGGCTGTCCATCGTGCACTTCTGGTCCATCATCTTCCTGTACATCTGGGCCGGGCCGCACCACCTGCACTACACCGCCCTGCCCGACTGGGCGCAGACGCTGGGCATGGTGTTCTCGATCATGCTGTGGATGCCCTCCTGGGGCGGCATGATCAACGGAATCATGACGTTGAGCGGCGCCTGGGACAAGCTGCGCACCGATGCGGGGCTGCGCTTCAGCGTCACCGCGGTCGCCTTCTACGGCATGTCCACCTTCGAGGGCCCGGTCATGTCCATCAAGGCGGTCAACAGCCTGTCGCATTACACCGACTGGACCATCGGCCACGTCCATTCCGGCGCGCTGGGCTGGAACGGCTTCATCACCTTCGGCGCCCTGTACTGGCTCATCCCGGTGCTGTGGAAGCGCGCGGGCATGTGGTCGCAGAAGCTGATCGCCTGGCACTTCTGGCTCGCGACGCTGGGCATCGTTCTCTACATCACGGCGATGTGGGTCTCGGGCATCATGCAGGGCCTGATGTGGCGCGCCTATGACGAGCTGGGCTTCCTCCAGTACTCGTTCATCGAGACGGTGGCGGCGATGCACCCCTACTACGTCATCCGCATGACCGGCGGGCTGATGTACCTGGCCGGCGCCATCCTCATGGCCTGGAACGTCTTCAAGACCATCACCGTGGGCGAGGCCGCGGCGCCGGAGCGTTCCTACGCCCCCGCCGCCCAGCCCCTGCCGGCCGAGTGAGGGGAGCACCGCACATGTTCAAGAACTTCACCCACGGGCACATCGAGCGCAACGTCATCCTGCTCGCCGTGCTCACCCTCGTCACGGTCGCCATCGGCGGCCTGGCGCAGATCGTCCCGCTCTTCACGGTGGAGAGCACGATCGAGCGCGTGCAGGGCATGCGCCCCTACACGCCGCTGGAGCTGATGGGCCGCAACATCTACGTCCGCGAGGGCTGCTACGCCTGCCACAGCCAGATGGTGCGCCCCTTCCGCGACGAGAACGAGCGCTACGGCCACTTCTCGCTCGCCGCGGAGAGCATGTACGACCGCCCCTTCCAGTGGGGTTCCAAGCGCACCGGGCCCGACCTGGCGCGCGTGGGCGGCCGCTACTCCGACGACTGGCACGCCGAGCACCTGCGCTCCCCGCGCGCGCTGGTGCCCGACAGCATCATGCCGCCCTATTCCTTCCTCGACCGCCCGCTCGACTACGCGGGCATCGAGGGCCACCTGCGGGCGCAGGCGGCGCTGGGCGTGCCCTACACGGCGGAGATGATCGCCAATGCCCGCGCCGACCTGGAGGCCCAGGCCCGGCCGGAGGCTGACGGCGCGGCCTTCGCCGGCCGCTACGCCCGCGCCCGCCAGGGCGCCTTCGACGGCAACCCGAACGTCATCACCGAGATGGACGCGCTGGTCGCCTACCTGCAGATGCTCGGCACCCTCGTCCAGTTCCGCGACGTGACGCCCGAGCAGCTGAACCAGCATTGAGGGGCGCGCGCGATGCACGAGCTGCAATGGCTGTTCAACAGCCTCTGGGTCCTGTGGTTCTTCCTGCTGTTCGGCGGGATCCTGCTGTGGGTGCTGAAGCCCGGCAGGAAGGGGCTGTGGGAGGAGCGGGGCCGCATGGTCCTGCGTGACGAACTCAACACCGGGGAAGGCCGCAACTGATGCCGACCAAGATCGAGAAGGACGCCATCTCGGGCCAGATGACCACCGGCCACGAGTGGGACGGGCTGAAGGAGTTGAACACCCCGCTGCCGCGGTGGTGGCTCTGGACGCTTTACGCCACCATCGCCTTCGCCCTCGTCTGGGTGCTGCTGTATCCGGCCTTCCCCGGCACCGGCTGGAAGGGCCTGACCGGCTGGACGGCGCGCGGCGAGCTGCCGGCCCAGGTGGCGGCCGAGCGCGCGCGGATCGAGCCGATGCTGGCCCGGCTGCGCGCGGCGACGCCCGAGCAGATCGCGGCGGATGCCGAGCTGCGCGGCTTCGCGCTGGCCGGCGGCCGCGGCGCCTTCGCGCAGAACTAGATCGGAAGAGCGTC
>JBEQBS010000100.1:0-9969 GCA_041639675.1 Rubritepida sp.
TGGCGCGCCGGCAGCGGATCGCGGGTGCGAGGCGCAGCCGCGCCCCGAGGCCGCCCTTCAGCCGCGCAGCACGCGCCCGGCCACCGCATCCAGCTTCGCCAGCAATGCGGGGTCGCGCTGCTCCGGCGCGGTGATGAGCGCGTGCTCCAGCGCGCGGTCGCAGCCGGCGGGGCAGGCGCCGCGCGGGGCGCCGATGCGGGGCACCAGCGCCTTCACCAGGGCGCGCGCCTTGTCTGCATTGCCCAGCAGCACCTTCACCACCTGCTCCACCGTGACGGCGTCGTGCTCCTCGTGCCAGCAGTCGTAGTCCGTGACCATGGCGACGGAGGCGTAGCAGAGCTCCGCCTCGCGGGCGAGCTTGGCCTCGGGCATGTTGGTCATGCCGATCACGTCGCAGCCCCATTGGCGGTACAGGTTGGACTCCGCCTGGGTGGAGAATTGCGGCCCTTCCATCACCAGGTAGGTGCCGCCGCGCGTCATCGGCAGGGCCAGTTCGCGGCCCGCCTCCTCGACCGCGCCGGACAGGCGCGGGCAGGTCGGGTGGGCGACGGAGACATGGGCGACGCAGCCCACCCCGAAGAAGCTCTTCTCGCGCGCGAAGGTGCGGTCAATGAACTGATCCACGATGACGAAGTGGCCGGGCGGGTACTCCTCCTTCAGGGAGCCGACGGCGGACAGGGAGATCACGTCGGTCACGCCGCTGCGCTTCAGCGCGTCAATGTTGGCGCGGTAGTTCAGCGCGGAGGGCGGGCGCGGATGGCCGCGGCCGTGGCGCGGCAGGAAGACGCAGCGCACCCCGGCCAGGATGCCGAAGAGCAGCGCGTCCGAGGGCTCGCCCCAGGGGGTCTCGACGCGGCGCCATTCGCGCCCCTCCAGCCCCTCGATGTCGTAGAGGCCGGAGCCGCCGATCATGCCGATCACGGGTTCGATCATCTGCATCCATTCACATGGTAACGGCCCCTGCCAAGGCAGGGGCCGCGAGGATCAGCGCCCGGCGCCCGAGGGCAGGGACATCAGCGTTGAGCCCTTCGGGCTCAATGCTTCACGTCGGCCCAGACCTTGCGCTTGGTGGCATAGGCCAGCCCGCCCAGGATGGCCAGGAAGACCAGGATCTTCACGCCCATCTGGCGGCGGCGCTCCGTTTCCGGCTCGGCGGCCCAGGCCAGGAAGGTGGTCACGTCGCGGGCCATCTGGTCCACCGTGGCGCGGGTGCCGTCGGCGAACTCCACCTGCCCGTCATTCAGCACGTTGGGCATGGCGATCAGGTGGCCGGGGAAGTACTCGTTGTAGTGCATGCCGTCCGGCACGTTGAAGCCGGCCGGGGCGTCGCGGTAGCCGATCAGCAGCGCGCGCAGGTAGTTGGCGCCGTCATGCCGCGCCTTGGTGATGACCGACAAGTCCGGCGGCAGGGCGCCGTTGTTGCCGGCGCGCGCGGCCTGGTCGTTCGGGAAGGGGCTGCGGAAGCGGTCGCTCAGCCGGGCCGGGCGCTCGAACATCGCGCCCTCGTCATTCGGGCCATCCGTTACCTGGAAGGACGCCGCGATGGCGCGGACCTCGGCCTCGCTCAGCCCGATGTCCAGCAGGTTGCGATAGGACAGCAGCCGCATGCCGTGGCAGGCGGAGCAGACCTCCTTGTAAACCTGGAAGCCGCGCTGCTGGGCGCCGCGGTCGAAGGTGCCCAGCAGCGAGTTGAAGGAAAAGCCGGCATTCGGCGCCTTTGGCGCCTCCCCGGCCGCGAGGGCCGGGGTTGCAGCGAAGACGGAGGCCGCGAGGGCGAGGGCCTTGAGGACGCGCATGGTTCAGGCCTTCTCCATCGGCTTGGCGGCGGCGGCTTGCGGGATGGGCCCGCCACCCAGGACCGCCTTGGTGCCCAGCACGGCGGCGGCGATGCTTTCCGGCAGGGGCAGCGGCTTCTCCAGCTTGCCCAGCACCGGCAGGATCACCAGGAACCACGCGAAGTAGTAGGCCGTGGCGAGCTGCCCGATGAAGATGTAGGGCTGCTCCGCCGGCTTGCCGCCGACATAGGTCAGCACCAGGAAGCTGATGACCCACAGGAAGAAGAAGATGCGCGCCACCGGGCGGAAGCGCATGGAGCGCACCTTGGAGGTGTCCAGCCACGGCAGCGCGAACCACACCAGGATGGAGCCGAACATCAGCAGCACGCCGCCCAGCTTGTCCGGCACCGCGCGCAGGATGGCGTAGAAGGGCAGGAAGTACCATTCCGGCACGATGTGCGCCGGCGTCACCAGCGGGTTGGCCTGGATGTAGTTGTCCGGGTGGCCCAGCGCGTTCGGCATGAAGAACACCAGGAAGGCGAAGAGCGCGAGATACGCCACGATGCCGACCGAGTCCTTGATGGTGTAGTAGGGGTGGAAGGGCAGCGTGTCCTGCGGGCCCTTGGGCTCGATGCCCAGCGGGTTGTTGGAGCCGGTGATGTGCAGCGCGGCCACGTGCAGGAACACCACGCCGAAGATCACGAAGGGCAGCAGGTAGTGCAGGCTGAAGAAGCGGTTCAGCGTCGGGTTGTCCACCGAGAAGCCGCCCCACAGCCAGACGACGATGGATTCACCGACCAGCGGGATGGCGCTGAACAGGTTGGTGATGACGGTGGCGCCCCAGAAGGACATCTGGCCCCAGGGCAGCACGTAGCCCATGAAGGCGGTGGCCATCATCAGCAGGAAGATCACCACGCCCAGCATCCACAGCAGCTCGCGCGGTGCCTTGTAGGAGCCGTAGTACATGCCGCGATAGATGTGGATGTACACCACGATGAAGAACATCGAGGCGCCGTTCATGTGCACGTAGCGGATCAGCCAGCCGAAGTTCACGTCGCGCATGATGCGCTCGACGGAATCGAAGGCGTAGGCCGTGTGCGGCGTGTAGTTCATCGCCAGGAAGATGCCGGTCGCGATCATGATGACCAGGTTGATCATCGCGAGCGCGCCGAAGTTCCAGAAGTAGTTGAAGTTCCGGGGCGTGGGGAACGTCCCGTACTCCTTCTGCATCATGGTGACGACCGGCAGGCGCTGGTCAATCCAGCGCAGCACCGGGTTCTTCACCTGGGAGTCATGGAGGCCGATGGCCATTGGGGTCTTCCCTCTCAGCCGACGCGGATGGTGGTGTCGTTGGTGAAGGCGTAGTCCGGGATGGCCAGGTTCGACGGCGCAGGCCCCCGGCGGATACGGCCGGACGTGTCGTAGTGCGAGCCGTGGCAGGGGCAGAACCAGCCATTGTAGTCGCCCTTGGCGTCGGTCGGCCTCTGGCCAAGGGGGACGCAGCCCAGGTGGGTGCAGACGCCCACCATCACCAGCCAATTCTCCCGCTGCACGCGGGACTGGTCGGTGGCGGGGTCCTTCAGCTCGTTCAGCGGCACGGCGCGCGCCTCGGCCACTTCCTCCGCGGTGCGGTTGCGGACGAAGACCGGCTTGCCGCGCCACATCACCGTGACCGCCTGGCCCGTGGCGATGGGCTTGAGGTCAATCTCGGTGGAGGCGAGCGCCAGCACGTCGGCCGAGGGGTTCATCGAGGAGACGAAGGGCCAGGCGATGCCCGCCACGCCCACCGCCGCGAAGGCCGCGGTGGTCAGCTTCAGGAAGTCGCGCTTGGTCGCGCCCGGGTGCGCCCCGGGAGCGGCCTGGGCCATGTTCGGCGCCATCGTGTCAGCCATTCCGTCCAAACCTCGTCCCCGGGGGCCGCAAGGCGGCGGCCCCTGATCTCGCTGCGCGGCACGGGACGACCTGCGCCCCGCACCGCGCCGCCTTGCCTATTAGGCGTGCTTCCCGGCCGTGGCAACCGCGGTTGCGTATCCGTTCCGTCTCACTTCCGCGCAATCCGCGCTATGCAGGCCCGGAGATGACCGAAGCCCCTTCCCACCCCCTCGCCGCCCCCGCCGAAGCCTGGTTCCGCAGCCTGCGCGACCGCCTCTGCGCCGCCTTCGAGGCCATCGAGGCCGAGGCCGGCAGCGACGCCCGATTCGCCTTCACCCCCTGGGAGCGCCCCGGCGGCGGCGGCGGCACCATGGGGCTGCTGCGCGGGCAGGTGCTGGAGAAGGCGGGGGTGAACATCTCCACCGTCTTCGGCGAGTTCTCGCCCGAGTTCAGGAAGCAGATCCCGGGCGCGGAGGAGGATCCGCGATTCCTGGCCACCGGGGTTTCCCTGGTGGTGCACCCGCGCTCGCCGCGCTGCCCGACGGCGCACATGAACACGCGCTTCATCGTCACCTCGCGCGCCTGGTTCGGCGGCGGCGGCGACATCACGCCCATGGACAAGGAGGCGCCGTGGTCGCGCGAGGATGCCGCGGCGTTCCACGCGGCCTTCCGGACGGCATGCGACCGGCATGACCCTGGATACTACGAAAACTTCTCGAAGTGGTGCGCCGAATACTTCTTCCTGCCGCACCGCGGCGAGGAGCGCGGCCTGGGCGGCATCTTCTACGACTGGCTGGGCGACCGCACGCCGGGCCGCGGCGCCGAGGCCGACTTCGCCTTCACGAAGGATGTCGGCCTGGCCTTCCTGGAGGCATACCCGGCCATCCTGCGCCGCCGCATGGCCGAGCCCTTCGATGAGGCCGAGCGCGCCGTCCAGCGCCACCGCCGCGGCCGCTACGTGGAGTTCAACCTGCTGCATGACCGCGGCACGCTGTTCGGCCTGCGCACCGGCGGCAACGTCGAGGCCATCCTCATGTCGCTGCCGCCGGATGCCGGGTGGTAGGTCAGCCCCCCTCCCCCTCGGGCATGCCGCGCGCCCCGGTGGGCGGGCCGCCGGCGGGGATCTCGCCGGGGCGGTAGGCCGGCAGGCGGCTGGCCGGCAGGATGGTGAGGAAGGCCAGGCACGCCATGATGAGCAGCCCGACCTTCAGCGCCCGCAGCCGCGCCTCGGTGTTCACCGCCACCGCCTCCTCCACCTGGGCCGGGGTGGCGGTGGTGCGGGCCATCACCTCCCGCAGCCGGTCGTTGGAGACGAAGTTCACCCGCTCCAGGTCCAGCTGGGCCTGGATCTCGGCCGGCAGGCGCACGTTCTCGGCCAGGGAGCGCATGACGCCTGCGCTCAGCAGCGCCACCAGCACGGCGCCGGCCACCGCGGTGCCCACGCCGGCGGCCAGGTTCTGCGTGGTGCCGCGCAGCGAGCCGACATCGCCCGCCAGCTCCTTCGGCGCCGCCGTCACCAGCACGTTGAACACCAGCGTCACCAGCGCCCCCTGGCCGATGCCGAAGAGGATCAGCCCGCTCATCACCACCAGCGCCGACCAGTCGTTGCGGATCACCCAGGCCAGCCAGACCAGCGCCACGGTGCACAGGGCGAAGCCCGCCATGCCGATCACGCGCGGGCTGAACCGGGCGTAGAGGCGCACCACCAGCATGGCGGTGAAGAACACCGTCAGGTTGAAGGGCATCATGGCGATCGCGGTCTCGATCGGCGTGCGCCCCTGCACGATCTGGATGTAGAGCGGCACGGAGAAGTTCAGCATCGCCTCCAGCGCCACCACGCTGAACATGGCGATCACCGCCGCGCGCTCCTGGTTGGAGGTGATGACGCGCAGGTCCAGCAGCGGCGTGCCGCCCGCCGCCTGCACCCGCCGGCACCACAGGATGAAGCCCTGCAGCAGCACGATGCCGGTGACGATCATCAGCGGCGCGGGGGACATGCCCATCACGTCGAAGGGCGCGGCGGGGCGGGCCTCGCCCAGGCCCCAGCGGTTGAGGTTGTTGAAGCCGAAGACGATAAGGTTGATGGAGAGCGCGGCCAGCACCACGCCCACCAGGTCAATCCTGACCTCCGGCCGCGCGGCCTCGGGCTTCAGCTTCGGGGACAGCACCAGGATGACGGCGCAGGCGGCGATGAGGATGCCGAAGACCGGGCGCCAGCCGATGAAGGTGCCCAGCAGGCCACCGATCAGGAAGGCCGCCACGCCGGCCGCGGCGCGGGCCGAGCCCAGCGCGCCCACGGCCGTGGCCTGCTGCTGCCCGCGGTAGTGGTTGGCGATCAGCGCCACCAGGGCGGGAACGTTCACCGCCGCGGCGAGGCCCACCAGCAGCTGCGCCAGCAGCATGAAGGTGGCGGTGGGCGCCATCACCATCACCACCTGGCCCAGCCCGAACAGCGCGATCACCACCCGGAACACGGCGGTGGAGCCGAATCGCTGCACCAGCTTGGCGCCCAGCATCACGAAGCCCGCCACGGAGAGCGAGTACATCACGATGCCGGTGGCCACCGTGGTGGGCGGCACGCCGAAGCTGGCCACCATGCCCGACAGCGACACCGGCAGGGCGGCGACGTTGAAGGACATGATGGCCTGGCCCAGCGCGATGACGATCATCGGCACCCAGGATTCCCGCGGCTCGGCGGCCGCCGTCGTCGTCGTGCTCATGCGCGGTCTCCCACGGGTTCGGATGCGAGGATGTCCATGCCCAGCGCGGCGGACAGGAAGCGCGCCGCCGCTTGGCCGCGCACGCTGTTGCCCGCCGCGTCCAGCCGGGGCGCGAAGGTGCCCAGCGCGCCCTTGCCCGGGGCGACGGTGACGATGCCGCCGCCGATGCCGCTCTTGCCCGGCAGGCCCACATCGTAGAGCCAATCGCCCGAGGTCTCGTACATGCCGGCGATGGTCATCACCGCCAGCGCGTGGTGGCAGTCGGCCGCGCCCACCACGCGCTCGCCGGTCAGCGGGTTCACGCCGCCATCGGCCAGGGTGGCGCCCATCACCGCCAGGTCGCGCGCCGTCACGTCCAGCGAGCATTGCATGGTGTAGAGGTCCACCGCCTCCATCGGCTCGCTGTGGATGGCGCCCACGGATCGGAGGAAGGAGGCCAGCGCGCGGTTGCGGTGGTTGGTTTCCCGCGCCGAGGCCAGCACCTCCTCGTTCATGGGCAGGGGGCGGCCGGCGAAGGCGGAAAGCCCCTCATGCAGGAAGCGCCACTTGGCGGCGGCGTCGGCGCCTGGCACGAGGCTGGTGGTGGCGATGGCGCCGGCATTCACCATCGGGTTGGTGCGGCCATCCGGGCTGCGCTCCACCCCGGCCACGGAGTTGAAGGCGTAGCCGGTGGCGTTCACCCCCACCTTCTCCCTCAATGCCTGCGGGCCGATGGCGGCGCAGACCAGGGCGAAGACGAAGGGCTTGGAGACGGACATGATGGTGAAGGGGTGCTCGGCCGCGCCGGCGGAGAAGCTGCGCCCATCGGCGGCGACGACGCACAGGCCCCACAGCGCGGGGTCCGCGCGCTCCAGCGCCGGATAGACGGCGGAGACCGCGCCCTCATCCAGCGCGGCGAAGCGGCGATGCGCCTCATCCACCAGCGCCTGCACGCGGTCATCGGGCGGCAGGCGCCCCGTCGAGACGAAGGATTCCATCGCGTGCCCCCTCCCGTTTCCTGGGCGGGGAAAGCCTACGCCGCATGCATGCGCCGCGGGCAGCGCCGCGCCGTCCCGACGTTGTGCGGCCTATCCCGCGCGGCCGCGCATGTAGCGGCGCTCGGGCCGGTAGCGCAGCCAGCGGCCCATGCGGGCGGCGATGCGGAGGGCGAGGTGCAGCAGCATGGGGCTTCGTTCCGGCGGCGTCCCGCCATCCTGGCGCGGTCATCTGGCGGGGCGGTGGCCGCGCCATGGCCGCATCGTGGCAGGGATCGGTGAAGCAAGCGTTGCCGCGGGCATCCGGTTGCCGCATCCTCGCCCCAGCCGGCACGGATCGCCGCAGGGCGGAATCGCCCGGAGGCGTGAATCCGTGACCCAACGAAACAGGAGGATGTCCGGGATGTTCCGACCCGACCGCCGCGGCCTGCTGCTGGCCGCCCCGATGCTCGCCGCCCTGCCCGCCCGCGCGCAGGCGCCCTGGCCCGAGCGCCCGGTGCGCGTCATCGTGCCCTGGCCGCCCGGCGGCTCGACCGACGTGCTGTGCCGCATCGTCTGCGAGGAATTGCAGCGCCGCACCGGGCAGTCCTTCGTGATCGAGAACCGGCCCGGCGCGGGCGGCAACATCGGCGCCGACGCCGTGGCGAAGAGCGCGCCCGACGGCTACACCATGGGCCCGCTGACGCTGACGGTGTGGAGCATCGCCACCTTCCTCTACGCCCGCCTGCCCTTCGACACCGACCGCGACTTCCAGCCGATCTCCCTGCACTGGGAGCTGCCGAACGTCCTGGTCATCCCCGCCCAGCACAACCCGTCGCGCACGGCGCGCGAGTTCGTGGAATGGGGCAAGGCGCGGCGCAACGGCGTGTCCTTCGGCTCGCCCGGCGTGGGCACCACGGCGCACATGTCCGGCGCGCTGTTCTGCGTGCGCCAGGGGCTGGACGGGCAGCACGTGCCCTTCCGCGGCGCGGCGCAGATCATCCCCGCCATGCTGAGCGGCGACCTGACCTTCGCGCTGGACAACCTCGCCTCCTACGTGCCGCTGGTGCAGGAGGGGCGCGCGCGGGCGCTGGCCGTCACCTCGCCCACCCGCCACCCGGCCCTGCCCGACGTGCCGACCATGGCCGAGGCCGGCATCCCCGACTTCCAGGTGCAGTCCTGGTGCGCCATGTCCTTCCCCGCGGGCGTGCCGGCGGCCATCACCAACCGCGCGAGCGCGCTGATGCAGGAGGTCGCGGCCGACCCGGCGGTGAAGGAGCGCTTCCTGCGCACCGGCGCGCATGCCATCGGCTCCTCGCCCGAGGGCGTGTGGGAGCGCGCGCGGCGCGAGCGGCCCATGTGGCAGGAGATGGTGCGGATTTCCGGCGCGCGGCTGGAATAGGCCGCAACCGCGCCATGGCGGCGCCGTTGGCAGCGCACACCGTCCCATGGAGTGCACGCCGATGCGCCGCCTGCCGCTTGCCGCCCTGATCCTCGCCCCGCTGGCGCTGGCCGCCTGCGAGACGCGCCCCATGGCGGCCTCGGGTCCGACGCCGTCGGACACCGCGACCTCCCAGGCCGCGCGCTCCGGCTCGGGCATGCAGGGCGCGGGCGCGGCCACCAGCACGCCGCCGGCCCCGGTGGTCGCGCCCATGCGGCGGTGACTTGCCGCCCGGCGCCCGCGCGCCGATAAGCCGCGCATGTCGCCCTGGGTGAACAGCCTCCTCGTGGACCATGCCCTGCTGCGCCTCGCCTGGCGCAACTGGGGCGTGGTGGAGAGCGGGGCGCTCTACCGCTCCAACCACCCCCTGCCCTGGCAGCTCGCCGCGGCCGCGCGGCGGCACGGCATCCGCTCGGTCATCAACCTGCGCGGCCACCGCCAGGCCTGCGGCTCGGACGCGCTGGGGCGCCAGGAGGCGGCGCGGCTGGGGCTGGCCCATGCCGACCAGCCGCTGGAAAGCCGCGGCGCGCCCCACAAGGACCGCATGCAGCGCCTGATCGGCCTGTACCGCACCCTGCCCCGCCCCATCCTCATCCACTGCAAGTCCGGCGCCGACCGCACCGGGCTGGCGGCGGGGGTGTGGCGGCTGATCCATGGCGGGACGGCGGCGGAGGCCGCTTCGGAACTCTCGCTGCGCTTCGGCCATGTCAGCGCCGCGCGCACCGGCATCCTGGACGCCTTCTTCGCGCAATACACCCATGCCGAGGCCAGGGGCGTCCCCTTCGAGCAATGGCTGGAGCGCGACTATGACGAGGCGGCGCTGCGCGCGGCCTTCAAGCCCCGGGCGGCGGCGAGCTGGTTCACCGACCGCGTGCTCAGGCGAGAGTGACGCGGTAGCGCAGCCGGGCCGTGTCCATGCGCGAGACGCGGTGCTCGACGCGCCGGCCGGACAGGTCGAAGGCCACGCGCTCCACCACCAGCCGGCCGGCTTCCGCGTGGAGGCGCTCCTCCACATGCGTCACATGGATGCCGAAGCCGCGCTGGTAGAGCACGTAGAGCTCATCCGCCAGCTCGACGCCCAGCGGCAGGGACAGGCCGGGAAAGAGCGCGGCCGGCAGCGCGACCGCTTCGGCGATCAGGGCGCCGCCATCCACCAGCCGCTCGCGCGCCAGGGCCAGCACCATCGCGCCGGCCGGCAGGGCCAGGGC
>JBEQBS010000101.1:0-9858 GCA_041639675.1 Rubritepida sp.
ATCTCGGCCGGGAGGACGCGGCCGCCATCGCCGCCCGCCTGGCGCGCGAGGCGCCGCTGCCGGCCGGGCTGCGCGTGCGCCGCCTCGTGAATGATGGCCCGTTGGAGCAGGGCGCCGCGGCCCTGGCCGGCGTGCTGCGGGCTTGCGCGGAGGGCGGTTTTCCGCCATGACGCCCCCCGTCGCGCCTCCAGGCGCGGCAAATCCGCACGCGGCGCGCCCTTCCACCATGGCAGGGTCCGGTCCCGGGGAGACATCCCGGGTCATTGCGCCGCGGAGGCCCAACCGGACTACGATGGAAGGATGATCGCGATGGCGATGCCTGAGGTTTCCCTGCGCGGCCTGCTCGAGGCGGGCGTGCATTTCGGCCACCACACGCGGCGCTGGAACCCGCGCATGGCGCCCTACATCTTCGGCGTGCGCAACCAGGTCCACATCCTGGACCTGCAGCAGACCGTGCCCCTGCTGGAGCGCGCGCTGCGCCAGGTGCGCGACACCGTGGCCGGCGGCGGGCGCGTGCTGTTCGTCGGCACCAAGAAGGCGGCGGCCGAGTACGTCGCGGATGCGGCGACGCGCTGCGGCCAGTACTACGTCAACCACCGCTGGCTGGGCGGCATGCTGACCAACTGGAAGACCATCACCGGCTCCATCAAGCGCCTGAAGGAGATGGACGCCAAGCTGGCCGGCAACACGGAGGGCCTGACCAAGAAGGAGGTCCTGATGCTGACCCGCGAGAAGGAGAAGCTGGACCGCGCGCTGGGCGGCATCCGCGAGATGGGCGGCCTGCCGGACCTCATCTTCGTGATTGACGTGGTGAAGGAGAAGCTGGCGATCGAGGAGGCCAATGTGCTGGGCATCCCCGTCGTCGCCGTGGTGGATTCCAACGCCGATCCCTCGGGCATCCAGTTCCCCATCCCGGGCAACGACGACGCCATCCGCGCCATCAACCTCTACTGCGACCTGGTGGCGGCCGCGGTGTTCGACGGCATCTCCGCCGAGATGACCGCAAGCGGCCGCGACACCGGCGCGATGGAGGAGATCGTCCCCGAGGCGCTGCCCGAGGCGGCCCCGGAAGCGACGGCCTGAGGAGCGGCGACGATGGCTGAGATCACGGCGGCGATGGTCCGCGAGCTGCGCGAGAGCAGCGGCGCGGGCATGATGGACTGCAAGAAGGCGCTGGTGGAGGCCGGCGGCGACATGGAGGCCGCGATTGACTGGCTGCGCAAGAAGGGCCTCTCGGCCGCGGCCAAGAAGAGCGGCCGCGTGGCGGCCGAGGGGCTGGTCGGCACGGCCTCCGGCCCCGGCGTGGCGGCGATGGTCGAGGTGAACGCCGAGACCGACTTCGTGGCGCGCAACGAGACCTTCCAGAACTTCGTGGCCGAGGTTGCCGGCCTCGCGCTCTCGGTCGGCGACGACGTGGAGAAGCTGAAGGCCGCGACCTATCCCGGCACGACGCACTCCACCCAGGAGGAGCTGACCAAGCTCATCGCCACCATCGGCGAGAACATGACGATCCGTCGCGCGCAGGTGTTCCGCGTGGAGAGCGGCACGGTCGCCACCTACATGCACAACGCCGTGAAGCCCGGCCTGGGCAAGATCGGCGTCCTCGTCGCCCTCGAGGGCGCGGGCGAGCAGCAGGTGATGGAGCAGCTGGGCCGGCAGATCGGCATGCATGTCGCGGCCACCCGCCCCGAGGCGCTGGACGTGAACGCGGTGGACCCCTCGGCGCTGGAGCGCGAGCGCGCGGTGCTGACGGAGCAGGCCAAGGCGTCGGGCAAGCCGGATGCGGTGATCGCCAAGATGATCGAGGGCCGCATCCGCAAGTACTACGAGGAGGTGGTGCTGCTGGAGCAGGTGTGGGTGCATGACGGCGAGAGCCGCGTGCGTGCGGTGGTGGAGAAGGCCGGGCTGAAGCTCGCCGGCTTCCAGCGCTTCCACCTGGGCGAGGGCATCCAGAAGGAGGTCTCCGACTTCGCGGCCGAGGTCGCGGCCCAGGCCGGCGTCAAGGGCTGAACCGCCCTCCCGCGCGCCCCGGCGGTGTTCCCGCCGGGGCGCGCTTTTGCTAATCCGTCACACGCGGCCACCAACCCAGCGGAATCCCCCATGACCCCGACCCACTCGCGCGTGCTCCTGAAGGTGTCGGGGGAGGCGCTGATGGGCGACAAGGCCTATGGGCTGGACAACGCCACGGTGAAGGCCATCGCGCAGGACATCAAGGACGCGGTCGGCCTCGGCGTGCAGGTGGCGCTGGTGATCGGCGGCGGCAACATCTTCCGCGGCATCGCGGGCGCCGCCACGGGCATGGAGCGCGCCCAGGCCGACTACATGGGCATGCTGGCCACCGTGATGAACGCGCTGGCGATGCAGAGCGCGCTGGAGCGCATCGGCGTGGCGACGCGGGTGCAGAGCGCCATCGAGATGAGCAGCATCTGCGAGCCCTACATCCGCCGCCGCGCCATCCGCCACATGGAGAAGGGCCGGGTGGTGATCTTCGCCGCCGGCACCGGCAACCCCTTCTTCACCACCGACACCGCCGCCGCCCTGCGCGCCGCCGAGATGGGCTGCGACGCCCTGCTGAAGGGCACGCAGGTGGATGGCGTCTATGACAGCGACCCGCGCAAGAACCCCGACGCCCAGCGCTACACCACGCTGAGCTACCTGGAGATGCTGGCGCGCGACCTCGCGGTGATGGACGCCGCGGCCATCAGCGTGGCGCGCGAGAACCACCTGCCGATCATCGTCTTCAACATCCACGAGGCGGGCGCCTTCACCGCGGTGATGCAGGGGCAGGGCCGCTACACCACCGTCACCGACGCCGCCTGAGGGAGACACGCCATGGCCAACCCGCCCGACAACAAGGCCCTGAAGGCCGACCTGACCCGCCGCATGGATGGCGCGATGGAGACGCTGAAGAAGGAGTTCTCCGGCCTGCGCACCGGGCGCGCCGCGCCTGCCCTGCTGGAGAACATCCGTGTCGAGGCCTATGGCGCCAACCAGGCGCTGAACCAGCTGGCCAACGTCTCGGTCGGCGGGCCTTCCATGCTGGTGGTGCAGGTCTTCGACCGCAGCGTGACCAAGGCGGTGGAGGTGGCGATCCGCGACAGCGGGCTGAACCTGAATCCGCAGGCGGAGGGCCAGACCATCCGCATCAACCTGCCGCCGCTGACCGAGCAGCGCCGCAACGAGCTGGCGAAGATGGCGGCGAAGTATGCCGAAGGCGCGAAGGTCGCCATCCGCGGCGTGCGGCGCGACGGCATGGAGAGCATCGCCGCCTGGAAGAAGAAGAGCGAGATCAGCGAGGACGACGCCAAGCGCTGGTCCGACGAGGTGCAGAAGCTCACCGACGGCTACGTGAAGCAGATAGACACCGTGACGGCCGCCAAGGAAAAGGACATCAAGACCGTCTGATGCTGGAGCGCGCCTCACCAGCAGGGCCGCGCCACGTCGCCATCATCATGGATGGCAACCGGCGCTGGGCCCAAGGCCGCGGCCTGCCCACCGCGCTCGGCCACCGGGCGGGGGCGGAGGCGGTGCGCCGCACGGTGGAGGCCGCCATCCGCCAGGGCGTGCCCTGGCTGACGCTCTTCGCCTTCTCCTCCGAGAACTGGTCCCGCCCCGCCGACGAGGTGACGGAGCTGACCGCCCTGCTGCGCCACTACCTCAAGGCCGAGGTGGCGGAGCTGGCCAAGCAGGGCGTGCGCCTGCGCGTGATCGGCGAGCGCGCGCGCTTCGGCGCCGACACGCTGGCGCTGATCGAGGCCGCGGAGGCGCGCTGCGCCGGCGGCACGGCGCTGAACCTCACCGTCGCTCTCTCCTACGGCGCGCGGGCCGAGCTGCTGCACGCCGCCCGCGCCCTGCTGCGCGAGGGCGCCGACCCGGAGGCGCTGGACGAGGCCGCCTTCGCCGCGCGGCTGTTCACCGCCGGCCAGCCGGACCCCGACCTCATCATCCGCACCTCGGGCGAGCGGCGGCTGTCCAACTTCCTGCTCTGGCAGGCCGCCTATGCGGAGCTGCACTTCCCCGCCGTGCTCTGGCCCGATTTCGGCGAGCAGCACTTCGCCGAGGCGCTGGCGGACTACGCGGCGCGCGAGCGGCGCTTCGGGGCGCGCGTCGGTTGAAGAACTGGGCGGACCTGCGCAAGCGGGCCATCACCGCCGCGCTGCTGGGGCCGGCGGCCATCGCCTGCATGTGGCTGGGCGCGCATTGGTGGACCTTCCTGATGGCCGTCTGCGTCGCCGGCCTGGCCTGGGAATGGGTGCGCATGTGCGGCGGCTCCACCCGCTCGCGCCCTGGGCTCTTCGTGCCGGCCTTCGTGCTGGCGGCCGGCGCGCTGTCCGTGGCGGGGTATTTCTGGCCGGCGCTGCTGCTGCTGGCGGCGGGCGCATACGTGGCGCGCTTCTCCGCGCGGCGACGGGGCGCGGTGCCGCCCTCCTGGCTGGGCTTCGGCGTGCTCTACATCGGCCTGGCCGGCGTCTCGCTGATCGAGCTGCGCCACGCCGACGCGGCGGGGCGGGAGAACGTGATCTTCCTGTTCCTGGTGGTCTGGGCCTCGGACATCAGCGCCTACCTGGCCGGGCGCGCCGTGGGCGGGCCGAAGCTCTGGCCCGCCGTGTCGCCCAACAAGACCTGGTCGGGCGCCATGGGCGGCCTGCTGGGCTGCGTGGCGGTGGGGCTGCTGGCGGCCGCCTGGCTGGAGCCGGGCAGCGTCTCGGCCCGCGCGGCGCTGGTGGCGGCCCTGCTGGGGGTCTTCACCCAGGGGGGTGACCTTTTGGAAAGCTGGATCAAGCGGCGTTTCGGGGTAAAGGACAGCTCGGGGCTGATCCCCGGCCATGGCGGCCTGCTCGACCGGCTGGACGGCGTGCTGGCGGCCGCGCCGGTCGCCGCCCTGCTGGCCTGGGTGCTCGGCCCCGGCATCCATCTCTGGAGGTAGCGTTTCCCGTGGGCCGCAGCGTTTCCATCCTGGGCAGCACCGGCTCGATCGGGCGCTCCACCCTGTCCCTGCTCGAATCCGCCCCGCCCGGCGCCTTCCGGGTGGAGGCGCTGGTGGCGGGGCAGGACGTGGCCGGGCTGGCCGCGCAGGCGAAGGCACATCGCGCGCGCCTCGCCGTGGTGGCCGACGACGCGAAGCTGCCTGAGCTGCGCGCCGCCCTGGCCGGCACGGGCATCGAGGCCGCTTCCGGCGCGCAGGCGGTGGTGGAGGCGGCCGCCCGCCCGGCGGACTGGACCATGGCCGCCATCGTCGGCGCCGTCGGGCTGGGCTCCACGCTCGCGGTGCTGCGGCGCGGCGGCACGCTGGCCCTGGCGAACAAGGAATCGCTGGTCTGCGCCGGCGACATCGTGCTGGAACTGGCGCGCACGCACGGCGCCACCATCCTGCCCACGGATTCCGAGCACAACGCCATCTTCCAGGCCCTGGGCGAGAAGCCGCCGGAGATGGTCAGCAAGATCATCCTCACCGCCTCCGGCGGCCCCTTCCGCGAGGCGTCGCTGGCCGAGATGCGCGCCGCCACCCCCGAGCAGGCGGTGCGCCACCCGGTCTGGTCCATGGGCGCGAAGATCAGCGTGGACAGCGCCACGATGTTCAACAAGGGGCTGGAGGTGATCGAGGCCGCGCGCCTCTTCCCCGGCCCGCCGGTGGAGGTGCTGGTGCATCCGCAATCCACCGTGCACGGGCTGGTGCAATATGCCGATGGCTCGGTGCTGGCGCAGCTCGGCAGCCCGGACATGCGCACGCCCATCGCCCATTGCCTGGCCTGGCCCGCGCGCATGGCCGCGCCCGTGAAGCCGCTCGACCTCGCGGCCCTTGGCCGGCTGGACTTCATGGCCCCCGACGAGGCGCGCTTCCCCGCGCTGCGCCTGGCGCGCGAGGCGCTGGCCGCCGGCCATGGCGCCCCTTGCGTGCTGAACGCGGCGAACGAGGTGGGGGTGGGGCTGTTCCTCGCCCGGCGCCTCGGCTTCCTCGACATCGCCGCGGTGGTGGAGGAATGCCTCGCCGCCCTGGGCGCGACCCCCGTGCCCGACCTCGATGCCGTGCTGGCGCTGGATGGCGCGGCGCGGGCCCTCGCCACCCGGCTGGCCGCGCACCGCGCCGCCGCCTGACGGAGACGATGATGCTGGATTTCCTGCCGGACTTCGCCCGCACCGCCATCGCCTTCATCGTGGTGCTGGGCGTGCTGATCTTCTTCCACGAACTCGGCCACTACCTGGCGGCGCGCTGGCGGCGCGTGCATGTGGACGCCTTCTCCATCGGCTTCGGCAAGCCCATCGCCAAATGGACGGACAAGCGCGGCACCGAATGGCGCCTGTCGCCCATCCCGCTGGGCGGCTACGTCAAGCTGCACGGCCAGAACGCCCTGGACGGCGCGGATGAGCCCGACAGCGTGCCGCACCGCCCCGGCGAGACCTTCCACGACAAGCCGGTGAAGGACCGCGCCATCGTCGTCGCCGCCGGGCCGGTGGCGAATTTCCTGCTGGCCATCCTGCTGTTTGCCGGCATGTACGCCATCCATGGCCAGCCGCGCGGCATGACCGCCATCGGCGCCGTCACCGCCGGCTCGCCGGCCGAACGCGCCGGGCTGCTGCCGGGCGACGAGATCATCAGCCTGGACGGCGCGCGGGTGGCGCGCTTCGACCAGGTGCAGCGCCACATCCAGCCCCGCGCCGGCCAGCCGGTGGAGGTGCGGGTGAGCCGCGAGGGGCGTGAGGTGAGCCTGAGCGTGACCCCGGCCGTGCGGCCGGGCAGCGAGGCCGCGCCGGTGGGCATCCTGGGCATCCAGGGCGGGCAGGCCCGGTTCGAGCGGCTGGATCCGTTCAGCGCGCTGTGGGCCGGCACGGTGCAGACCTTCGACATGTCCTGGATGACGCTGAAGGGCATCGGCGAGATGCTGCTGGGCGAGCGCAGCGCCAAGGAACTGGGCGGGCCGATCCGCATCGCCGAGGTGTCGGGCGAGGCGGCGTCGCTGGGGCTGGTGCCGCTGGTGAACCTGATGGCGCTGCTGTCCATCAGCCTGGCGCTGCTGAACCTGTTCCCCATCCCGCTGCTGGATGGCGGGCACCTGCTCTTCTACGCCTTCGAGGCGATCCGCGGCCGGCCGCTGCCGCCGCGGGCGCAGGAATACGGCTTCCGGGCGGGTTTCGCGGTGCTGATCTCGCTCTTCGTCTTCGCCACCTGGAACGACATCGCCCATGGCGGGATCGGGCGCTGGGTGGCGGGGATGTTCGGATGAACGCCTGCGGCGATCATCCGGGCTTTCTTGTGCCCTCAGGCGCCGGGCGCGCCCTCCGGGCGCTTGGCTTGCGCCGCGCTGCGGGTGCGCTGGCGGGCAAGGCGGTTGGGCGGCGGGCCGCGCCGTGCGCGGCCGGGGATGCCCTGTCCGGTCCCGTCCTGTTCCCGGGGTGGCGGT
Organism: Rubritepida sp.; assembly: GCA_041639675.1. Taxonomy (GTDB): domain Bacteria; phylum Pseudomonadota; class Alphaproteobacteria; order Acetobacterales; family Acetobacteraceae; genus Roseococcus. The sequence goes on from JBEQBS010000101.1 coordinate 7,401, forward strand.
TCCGGGCCGCCGCCGCTATGGTCCGCCCCGGATTAACCACCCCGAACCAGATGGGTCGCCCCTTGCACGCCACCTTCCGCGCCCTGCTGCTCGCCTCGCTTGCCACCGGGGCCATCGCCCTGCCGGCCCAGGCCCAGCAGCGCCGCGCCCTGCCCACCGTGGCGCAGGAAACCGGCACCATCACCGCCATCGAGGTGCGCGGCAACCAGCGCATCGAGGCGGAGACCATCCGCTCCTACATGCTGCTCCAGCCCGGCGACCGCTACGATTCCGATCGCGCCGACCGCAGCCTGCGCACGCTCTTCGCCACCGGCCTGTTCCGCGACGTGCGGGTGAGCCGCGACGGCGCGCGCCTGGTGGTGCAGGTGCAGGAGAACCCGGTGGTGAACCGGGTGGCCTTCGAGGGCAACCGCCGCGTCTCCGACGACAACCTGCGCCCCGAGGTGCAGCTGCGCGCGCGCTCCGTCTTCACGCCGCAGCTCGCCCAGGCGGACCGGCAGCGCATCCTCGACCTCTACGCGCGCCGCGGCCGCTTCGCCGCGCGCGTCGAGCCCAAGGTGATCGAGCTGGACCAGAACCGCGTGGACGTGGTGTTCGAGATCGTCGAGGGCGACACGGCGCAGGTGGCGCGCATCAACTTCGTCGGCAACACGGCGTTCAGCGACGCGCGGCTGCGCGAGGTGGTGGCGACGAAGGAGCAGGCCTTCTACCGCCTCTTCTCCTCCTCCGACACCTTCGACCCCGACCGGCTGAACTTCGACCGCGAGCTGATCCGCCGCTACTACCTGCGCAACGGCTACCCGGACGTGACGGTGGGCAACGCATCGGCCGAGCTGGCGCCGGACCGCTCGGGCTTCTTCATCACCTTCCCGGTGAACGAGGGGCAGCGCTTCGCCTTCGGCGAGATCACCATCTCCTCCGCCTTCCCCAACCTGGACACGGCCACCCTGCGCCGCTTCCTGGAGGTGCGCCCGGGCGACTGGTACGACGGCGACGCGGTGGAGCGCACCTCGCAGGCCATCGCCGACGCGGCGAACCTGCGCGGCTTCCCCTTCGTGGACGTGCAGCCGCAGATCACCCGCGACGCCGAGGGCCGGCGCATCAACATCAACTTCGCGGTGAACGAGGGCCCGCGCGTCTTCGTCGAGCGCATCGACATCGAGGGCAACACCCGCACGCAGGACCGCGTGATCCGCCGCGAGTTCCGCCTGGCCGAGGGCGACGCCTTCAACGCCGCGCAGGTCCGCCGCTCGCGCGAGCGCATCCGCAACCTGGGCTACTTCCAGGACGTGCAGATCACCAACGCGCCCGGCTCCGCGCCCGACCGCACCATCGTGACGACGCGCCTGCAGGAGCGCGCGACGGGCGAGGTGAGCATCGGCGGCGGCTACTCCACCGATGCCGGCTTCCTGGCCGATTTCGGCATCCGCGAGCGCAACCTTTCCGGCACCGGGCTGGATGCGCGCATCAACACCACCATCGCGCAGCGCCGCAGCCAGCTCGACCTCTCGCTGACCGACCCGTCCTTCCTCGACCGCAACCTCGCGGTGGGCGCGGACCTGTTCTACATCCAGCGCAACCTGGCCACGATCTCGAACTTCAACGAGCGCCGCGCCGGCTTCGCCATCCGCGCGGGCTGGGAGTTCAACGAGCGCCTGCGGCAGAACGTCTCCTACAGCCTCGTCAACCGCGAGGTGTTCAACGTGCAGCCCGGCGCCTCGCGCTTCGTGACCGAGCAGCGGGGCACCACGCTGCTGAGCCAGGTGTCGCAGACCCTCTCCTACGACACGCGCGACAACTTCATCGAGCCGCGGCGCGGCTACATCATCCGCCTGGGCACCGACCTCGCCGGGCTGGGCGGCGACGTCAGCTACGTGCGCGGCCGCCTCGACGCCGCGCTGCACCTGCCCTTCGAGCGCATCCTGGGCGACCAGGACTACGTGCTCTCCTTCTCCGGCAGCGTGGGCGTGCTGGAAAGCTTCGGCGGCAAGACGGAGCGCATCGTGGACCGCTTCTTCCTGGGCGGCGAGAACCTGCGCGGCTTCGCGCTGGCCGGCGCCGGCCCGCGCGACATCGCGACGCGCGACGCGCTGGGCGGCCGCGTGCTGTGGACGCAGAGCACCGAGATGCGCTTCCCGCTGCCGCTGCCCAGCGAGATCGGGCTGCTCGGCCGCGCCTTCGTGGATGTCGGCTCGCTCTCGCAGACGGTGGCGGGGACGGGGATCAGCGATTCCTCCACGCCGCGCGTCGGTGCAGGGGTGGGCGTCTCCTGGCGCTCGCCCTTCGGCCTCATCAACATTGACGTCGCCCAGGCGGTGGCGAAGCAGCGCTTCGACGAGACCCAGGTGGTGCGCTTCGGCTTCGGCACCCGCTTCTGACATTCTGAGGACAGGCAAGAAAACACCATGCGTTCCCTCCGTCTCGCCCTCGGGCTTTCCTTCGGCCTGCTGCCGGCGCT
>JBEQBS010000102.1:0-9828 GCA_041639675.1 Rubritepida sp.
CGCCAACCCCTGCGCCGCCGCCCGCGCCAGCAGCGCCGCCCCCAGCCCGGAGGCCGCCCCGGTGATGGCCAGCATCGCGTTTCCCCTCCCTTGCGCGGCCTCGCGCCGCTGGTTCATGGTGCCGCCCATCGAGCGGCCGCCACAAGCCGCCACCTGGGAGGAACACCGCATGCCCCGCCTGTCCCGCCGCGCCGCCCTGGGCGGAATGCTCGCCACGCCGCTGGTCGCCGGCGCGCAGCCCGCCTACCGGCCGGAATACAAGGTCTCGGTCGTCGCCAACCGGCCCATCCCCTTCGCCGAGGGCGCCTTCCAGTGGGCCGAGCTGGTGAACGAGCGCTCGGGCGGGCGAATCAACATGCGCGTCTATCCGCAAAGCCAGCTGGTCGGCGGCGACCAGACGCGCGAGCTGCTGGCGATGCGCCAGGGCATCATTGACATGTGCGTGTTCAGCACGATCAACATCGCGCCCCAGGTAAGGGAGGCGGGCATCTTCCAGCTGCCCTTCCTGATGCCCGACCACCGCGCCTTCGACGCGCTGGTCAATGGCGAGGTCGGGCGCGACCTCAACGCGGTGATGGACCGCCGCGACGTGGTGCCCCTGGCCTGGGGCGAGAACGGCTTCCGCGAGATCAGCAACTCCCGCCGCGCCATCGCCGCCCCCGCCGACCTGCGCGGGCTGAAGATCCGCTTCGCCGCCGGCGCCATCTTCAGCGACATCTACAACGCGCTGGGCGCCAACCCGCTCCAGATGTCCTTCGCCGACCTGCAGCCGGCGCTGAGCACCGGCGCGGTGGACGGGCAGGAGAACCCGGTGAACCTGTTCCTGGCCTTCCGCATGGACACGCTGGCCCAGCGCCACCTGACGGTGTGGAACTACGTGAACGACGCGCTGATCTTCGGCGTGGCGAAATCGGTGATGGCGCAATTCACCCCCGCCGACCAGGAGCTGGTCCGCGAATGCGCGCGGGAGGCGGCGCGGCGCAACATCGCGCTGGCCCGCAACGGGCTGGGCATCCCCGGCACGGATGATTCCGCGATGCAGGAGCTGCGCCGCCGCAACGTGGAGGTGACGAGCCTGACCCTGGCCCAGAAGCAGGCCTTCGCCCAGGCGCTGCGCCCCGTCTACGAGAAGTGGTCCGCCACCGTGGGCAACGACCTGACCCGCAAGGCCGAGGCCGCGATCCGCGCGCTGTCGTAGGTGGCGGCCGAGTTCGACCCCACGGCGCCGCAGCCGGAGCCGCGCACGCGCATCCCGCTGACGCTGGAGCGGGTGCTGCTGGCCGGCTGCATGGCGGCCATGGCGCTGATCACCTTCGCCAATGTCGTCACCCGCTACCTGACGGACATCTCGCTGGCCTTCACCGAGGAATACTCGGTGGCGCTGATGGTCGGCGTGGCGCTGGTGGGCACGGCGCTGGCGACCGCGATGGACCGGCACATCCGCATCGGCTTCTTCGTGGACAAGCTGCCACCCCGCGCCCGCCGCGCGGCGGAGATCACCGCCATGGCGCTGCTGGTGCTGTGCTTCGGGATCATCGCGTATTACGGCGCCTGGATGACCTGGGACGAGTACGACTTCGAGGCGCTCTCCCCCGGGCTGGGTCATCCGCAATGGCTCTACACCGTCTGGCTGCCGGTGCTCTCCGTGCTGGTGATGGCGCGCGCCATCGGCCGCATCCTGCGCCTGGCGAAGGGCCGCGAGATTTGATCGGCAGCATCCTCTTCCTCGCCTTCCTGGTGATGCTGCTGGGCGGCGTGCCCATCGGCGTGGCGCTGGGCCTGGCGGGCGCCCTGGCCATCACGCTGGCCGACCAGTCCATCATGGCCATGCCCACCAACGTCTATGCCGGCATCGCCAAGTACCCGCTCATCGCCATCCCCATGTTCGTGCTGGTGGGCTGCGTCTTCGACCGCACGGGGGTGGCGCTGCGGCTGGTGCGCTTCGCCACCGCGCTGGTCGGCGCCGGGCGGGGCGCGCTCGCCTCCGTCTCCATCCTGGTGGCGATGGTGATCGGCGGCATCAGCGGCTCCGGCCCCGCCACCGCGGCGGCCGTGGGCAAGGTGGTGACGGAGGGGATGGTGAAGGACGGCTACCCGCGCCCCTTCATCGCCTCCACCGTGGGCGCCGCGGCGGCGACCGACATCCTCATCCCGCCCTCCATCGCCTTCATCGTCTATGCCGTGATGGTGCCCGGCGTCTCGGTGCCCGCCATCTTCATGGCGGGCATGCTGCCCGGCATCCTGGCCGGCTGCGCCCTGCTTGTGCCCATCCTGCTCATCTCCTGGCTCAAGGATTTCGGCGGCAGGAACCCAGACCGCGGGGCGCTGTCCGTCTGGCGCACCTTCAGGGAGGCCTTCTGGGGGCTGATGGCCCCCGTGGTGATCCTGGGCGGCATGCGCATCGGCGCCTTCACGCCGACGGAAGCGGCGGTGATGGCGGTGTTCTACGGGTTGTTCATCGGCTTCTTCGTCTACCGCTCCATGACGCTGCGCGACCTCTACGAGATGATGGTGGAGGCCGGCGAGATCTCCGCCGTCATCCTGGTCATCGTGGCGCTCGCCTCCGTCTTCGCCTGGAGCACGGCGACGCTGGGCATCGTGCAGCCCATCGCCGGCTGGATCGTCGGGCTGGGGCTGGGGGAATACGGCACCATCGCGCTGCTGATGGTGGCGCTGGTCTTCATCGGCATGTTCCTGGATGGCGTCTCCACCTTCCTGATCCTGCTGCCGGTCCTCATCCCCATCGCGCGCAACTTCGGCTGGGACCTGACCTGGTTCGGGGTGATCCTGACGATGAAGATCGCCATCGGCCAGTTCACCCCGCCGATGGCGGTGAACCTGATGGTGTCATGCCGCATCGCCCAGGTCTCCATGGAATCCACCCTGCCCTGGGTGCTGTGGCTCATCCTGGCGATGTTCGCCGCCCTCGCCCTGGTGGTGGCCTTTCCCGGCATCGCGCTGTGGCTGCCGGCGGCGATGGGCGTGCTGTGACGCACGAGGCGCTGGCCGCGCTGATGCAGCGCGCGCCCGGCTGGCGCCTGTTCACCGTCATGCGCCACGAAGGGGGCTTCAACCAGCGCATCTGGTCCTCGGACCCCCTCGCCTACCCGGCCGGCGGCCGCAAGCCGGTTCGCGAGGGCACGGAATGGACGCGCGTGCTGCTGCGCGAGGGAAGGCCCTTCCTGTGCCGCGACGCCGCCGACATCCGGCGGCACTTCGCCGATGCGGAGACCATCCTCGCGCTCGGCTGCCAGTCCTGCCTGAACCTGCCGGTGCTGCGCGCGGGGCGCGTGGCGGGCACGGTGAACCTCCTGCATGTGGCGCATCACTACGACGCCGTGGATGCCGGCGCCGCGATGGCGCTGGTGGAGGGTTTTCCCGGGTTGCCGTGACCCTTCCTGTCATCCGGTCCATGACTGCCGGCGATCGGGCACCGTCGGCGTCATCTCCGGCGCCCCCTCTTGCCCTCCTGCCGATCATGCCGCGCAATGCCGCGCAAGAACACGCACCCGGAGGAACCCCATGGACCCGCTCCGCACGCCGGACAGCCTGCGCCGCCTGCTGTCGCCGCGCTCCATCGCCGTGATCGGCGTCTCGGCCGAGCCCACGGGCTTCGGCGCGCGCACCGTGCAGAACATGTCCGGCTTCGCGGGGGATGTGTGGTGCGTGAACCCGAAATACGCCGGGCAATCGCTGCATGGCCGCCCCTGCGTCGCCTCCGTGGCCGACATCCCGGGCGTGCCCGATTCCGCCGTCATCGCCCTGCCGCGCACCGGCGTCCTGCCGGCGGTGGAAGCCCTGGCGGCCAAGGGCGGCGGCGGCGCCGTGCTCTACGCCTCCGGCTATGGCGAGACCGACCTGCCTGAGCGCGCGGCGGAGGAGGAGGCGCTGCGCGAGCGCGCCCGCGAACTGGGCTTCCCGCTGCTGGGCGCCAATTGCCTGGGCTTCGTGGACCATGTGCGCAAGTGCGGCGCCACCTTCATGCCCGACTACGCGAAGATGACCGCGCCGGCCGGCGGGGTGGGCATCGTCAGCCAGTCCGGCGCGATGGGCTATGCGCTGATGCAGGCCGCCGAGCGCGGCTTCGCGGTGGCGCACATGCTGACGGCGGGCAACAGCACCGACCTGGACGTGTGCGACCTGGCCGCCTTCCAGCTGGCGATGCCGGAGGTGCGCTGCATCGCGCTCGCCGTGGAGGGGGTGCGCGACGCCCGACGCCTGCTGGCGCTGGGCGAGCAGGCGCGCGCGGCGGGCAAGCCCATCGTCGTGCTCAAGCTCGGGCGCGGCAGCGTGGGCGCGGCGGCGGCGATGTCGCATACCGGCTCCATGGCCGGCGCCACCGAGGCATGGAGCGCCGGCTTCAGGCGCGCCGGGCTGCTGGAGGTGGAGGATTTCGACGCGCTGCTGGAATCCGCGGGCTTCCTGGCCAAGGCGCCGCCGCCGCGCGGGCGGGGCGTGGGCATCGTCACCCCCTCCGGCGGCGCCGGCATCATGGCGGCCGACCACGCGGAATTCGCGGGCCTCGACCTGCCGCAGCCGCGGCCGGACACCGCCGCCACGCTGAAGGCGTCCATCCCGGAATTCGGCAGCCCGCGGAACCCCTGCGACCTCACGGCGCAGGTGGCCACCAATCCGAAGCTGTTCGAGGACTGCATGGCGGCCATGCTGGCCGACGACCAGTATGCGACCGTCATCTTCCCCATCGTCTACCACAACCCGGCCACCACGCCCTCGCGCATGGTCACGCTGGATGCGATGGCCAAGGCCGCCGGCAAGCCGATCTGCATCATGTGGATCCCCGAAAGCCTGGAAGGCCCGGGCGCCGAGGCCGCCGACGTGGCGCCGCACCTGGCGCTGTTCCGCTCCACGCGCCGCATGATGGATGCCATCCGCCTGTGGCTGCGCCACCATGGCGCGGTTCCCGACGCCGCCATGCCGGCGGTGCCCGCCCCCGCCCTGCCGCCCGGCGCGCAGGTGCTGATGGAGGCCGAGGCCAAGGCGCTGTTCCGCGCCGCCGGCCTGCCGGTGGGCGAGGAGCGCCGCGCCGCCGATGCCGAGGCCGCGGTGGCCGCCGCCCAGGCGCTGGGCTTCCCCGCCGTGCTGAAGCTCGACAGCCCCGACGTGGCGCACAAGACCGAGGTGGGCGGCGTGCAACTCCACCTTGCCGATGCCGACGCCGTGCGCGCCGCCTTCGCGCGCATCATGGAGGGCGCGCGCCGCCACGCCCCGCAGGCGCGCGTGGACGGTGTTCTGGTGCAGCGCATGGAGGCGAGCGGGGCGGAACTCATCCTCGGCGCGCGGCGGGACCCGCAATGGGGCACCATGCTGCTGGTCGGCCTGGGCGGCGTGCAGGCGGAGCTGTGGAAGGACGTGCGGATGGATGTCGCCCCCGTCTCGCCGGCCGGTGCCGAGGCGATGCTGCGCGCGCTGACATCCTGGCCCCTGCTGGATGGCTTCCGCGGCGCGGCGAAGGTTGACGTGGCGAAGGTGGCCGAGGCGATCAGCCGCTTCAGCACCTTCGCCGCCGCTTGCGGCGACCGGCTGGAGGAAGCCGAGATCAACCCCCTGCTGTGCCGCCCCGATGGCTGCGTGGCGGTGGACGGACTGCTGCGCCTGTCAGCCCCGGACCACCAGCCAGAGCCCGAGCGCGAGCAGGCCGAGCTGGAAGCAGCGGCGGAAGCCTGATTCCGAGAGGCGCCCGCGCAGCGCCTCGCCCAGGCGCTGGCCCAGCAGGGCCGGCGCCACGGCGAGCAGCGACAGCCAGCCCAGGCCGGAAAGCTGCGACCAGACCAGCCCGGCCAGCGCCAGGGTGGAGACGGTGAAGGACAGGCCCAGGGCGCGCACCAGCGCATCCCGCCCCAGCCCCTGCGCCTGGAGCCATGGCACGGCGGGCAGCACGAAGACCCCCGTGGCGGCGGTGGCGGCGCCGGTCAGCACGCCGACCACGCCGCCGGCCCGTGCCGGCAGCGGCGGCCTCCAGCCCGACAGGCCGAGGATGGCGTAGAGCACCAGCAGCGCCCCCAGCCCCGTCGCCGCATGCCGCCCGCCAAGCCCGCCCCAGAGCCACAGGCCGAGCAGCGTGCCCGCCACCACGCCGAGCAGCAGCGCGCGGAACCGCCAGGCCAGCCGCGCCGATTCCGGCAGGGGCCGCATCTGCACCAGGTTGGTGACGAGGGAGGGCAGGATGAGCAGCGCCGCGGCCTCGGCCGGCGGCATGGCCAGCGTCAGCAGCGCCATCGCCACCGTCGGCAGGCCCAGGCCGATGACGCCCTTGACGAAGCCGGCGAGCAGGAAGGCGAGGAGGATCAGCAGCATCACGGATGGCCGTGCACGGCGCAGCCCGCCGCCCATGCGCCCGTGGTGCATGGGCACCGGTGGCGCGGTGGAAGCCAAGGCGCCGCCCGGCGCTTGAGGGCATCAGAAACACTCATGGCCCGGATGCTGCCATCCGGGCCATGCGCGATGCTTCGGCGGGTGCCGAAGCCTTACGAACGATACACCGCGACCATGTCGTTCAGCAGCTTCAGCGCCTCGTCACGCGGGCGCTGGAAGGCGTTGCGGCCGACGATGGAGCCGTTGCCGCCGCCGGCATGGATGGCCCGCGCCTCGCCCAGCAGGGCGTCGGCGCCCTTGGCCTCGCCGCCCGAGAACACCACCAAGCGGCGGCCGTTGAAGCAGGACTTCACCACATGGGCGATGCGCTTGGCCGCGTCGTCCTCGACCGGGCTGGCGTCGTAGGTCTTCTTCGCGGCATCCAGGCTGATGGCGCCGGTGGGCGGCTTCACCTTGATGATGTGCGCGCCGACCAGCGCGGCCATGTGCGCGGCATAGGCGCAGATGTCCAGCGCCGTCTCGCCCGTCTTGTCCAGCATCGGGCCGCGCGGATAGGACCACACCACCACCGCCAGGCCGGCGGCCTTGGCCTCGGCGGTCAGCTCGCGCAGCTCCTCCATCATCTCGAACTGGTATTCGCTGCTGGGGTAGATGGTGAAGCCGATGGCCGAGCAGCCCAGGCGCAGCGCGTCGTCCACGCCCGCCGTCACCGCCTGGTCCTTGGTGGTGGACAGCGAGTTGGAGCTGTTGACCTTGAGGATCGTCGGGATGGCGCCGGCGAAGGTGGAGGCCCCGGCCTCGATCATGCCCAGCGGCGCGGCATAGGCGTTCAGCCCGGCATCCAGCGCCAGCTGGAAGTGGTAGTGCGGGTCATAGGCCGCCGGGTTGGGCGCGAAGGAGCGCGCGGGGCCGTGCTCGAAGCCCTGGTCCACCGGCAGGATCACCATGCGGCCCGTGCCGCCCAGCTTGCCTTCCATCAGGATGCGGGCGAGGTTCGCCTTGGTGCCCGGGTTGTCGCTCTCATACCAGGAGAGGATTTCCTTGACCTTGCGCGTCAGCTTCATCGCCCGTGTTCCCTCGCGTTCCGGTGGTGTGCGGTGCGCGGATTAGCCCAACTCGCCCGCAGCGGGAAGTGCCAGGGCCGCGCGCAGGAAGGCCCGCCCCTTGGCGCTGCGCAGGTTGATGCGCGCCATGTCCAGCGCCGGCGGGCGGGCCGGCAGCAGTGCCGCGCCCTGCGCCGCCGCCAGCCCCGCCAGCGCGGGGAAGGCCGGCACGGCGGGATCCAGCACCAGGGCATGTGCACCCTGGCGCAGCGCATCCAGCGCCAGGCCGGGGGCGGCGCCGCAATCCAGGATTGCGCCGGGCCAATGCGCCTCCCCCACCAGCGCGCGCCAGCCGGGCGTGCCCAGCAGCGCGGCGGCGTCGGGGATGGACAGGAAGCGCAGGGCGCGCCCTTCCGCGGCCAGCAGGGCGGCGTCCCGTTCCGCGGCCGAACGGATGCAGGCGATGCGTGGTTGACCCATCCCGGGGCTCATGCGAACGCTTTGCACCATGCCTGATGCGCCCCCGTCCAGCACCGACCCCGCGCTGCTCGCCATTGACCGGCTGGAAGCGGCGCTGGAGCGCCTGTTCGACGGGCTGGAGGCGCGCTTCGCCCGGATGGAGGAGGAGCGCGTGCCGCGTGCGGAGGTGGAGGAGCTGTCGCGCCGGCTGGACGAGGCGCTGGGCAAGGTGCGCACGGCCCTGGCCGATGAGGGGGAGGCGCGCTGATGGGCCAGGTTCCGGTGAAGGTGAACGGGCATTCGCACGTCATCGGCTGCAAGGATGGCGAGGAGGAGCATGTCCGCTTCCTCGTCGGCCAGATGGAGGAGAAGGTGCGGGCCCTGCGCGCCATGGGCGGCCAGTTCAGCGAGGCGCGGATGCTGCTGCACGTGGCGCTGCTGTTGGCGGACGAGGCGCATGACCTGCGCGCCGACCTCCAGCGCCTGCGCTCGGGCCAGGTGGTGCAGCCGGTGGCGCCGCTGGTGCCCATGCCGGCCCCCGCCCACCCGGCCGACCCCCGCGTGGCCGAGCGCCTGCTGGCGCTGGCCGAGCGCATCGAGGGCATGACGCGCGACCTGGGGTGAGGCGCGCGTGGATGGTTTGGGTGACGGCTGCGCGCCAGGAAAGGCAGTGCGAAGCCGCCATGGCCGTGGGCGCCTGCATCCTCCCAAGGCCTGCCTAAACAGGTGGGCGCCAGGTGGCCGGACCACGGCCCGGCCAGAGCCAGCTCCCGGGAGTTGCTTATTGGCCCTGGGGATGTTCGTGCCGCACGCACCGGGCAGCCTCGCCCGGAGGAGATAGGCGGGTGTGATGCGGGACACAAGGCGCCGGGGCACAGTGTTGACACAAGGTTATCACAACCACAGGGTGTTCACCGCCGATTCACTATAGCCGGGAGCATCATATGTCGGGCAGCCTCACCCTTGTTGGCACGTCTGGTGCTGATGTCCTGTCGGGTGGTGCCTTGGCGGACACGCTGGCTGGCCTGGGCGGCGACGACACGCTGGTCGGGCTGGGGGGTGCCGACACGCTCGATGGCGGGGCGGGCGCGGACACGCTGACCGGCGGGGCGGGCGCCGACCGGCTGGTGGGCGGGGCCGATGCCGACCGCTTCGTCTGGGCGAGCCTCGCGGATGCGGCGGGCGACAGCATCAGCGCCAGCACCACCGGCACCCCCGCAGGCGGGCTGGAGGCAGGCGACCTGCTCGATTTCTCGGCCACCTCCATGACCTGGATGGGCACCTCGGCCTATGGCGGCAGCGGCGGCATCAACCTGTTCACTGGCGTCGCCGGTCAGGGCGCGCTCATCGCCAACGGCTCGATCAACCTCGATCCCACCGCCCGCTACACCCTGTCCTTCGACACCAATGGCGACCGCACGGCCGATGCATCCATCGGCATCTCCTTGACCGGCCTCCAGGCCCCCGGCACCAGCTTCGGGTCCCGCATCTTCTTCGCCGGCCTCGCCGAAACCACCCCAGGCTCGCGCATCCTCGAGGTCCAGGGGCCGGTCTTCACCACCGGCACCGCCGGCAACGACAGCCTCGCCGGCCGGGCCGGCGACGACAGCCTCGCCGGCGGCGACGGTGACGACACCCTTCTCGGCGGCGCCGGCAACGACGTCCTCATCGGCGGCAGCGGCAACGACACCCTGATCGGCGGGCAGGGCAACAACGTCCTCACCGGCGGCGACGGCTCCGACACCTTCGTCCTCGCCCCTTCCGACCTGCTGAACCCCTTCTCCGTCGCCACCTCCATCACCGACTTCACCCCGCTTGACCGCCTCGACCTTTCCGCCTTCGCAGGCTTCACCTTCATCGGCACCAGCGCCTTCACCGGCTTCAACCAGATCCGCTACGCAACCACCTCCACCTCCACCACCATCGAATTCCGTACCGCCGGCAACAGCATGTTCGCCAACTCCATCACCCTCGCACCCACCGCATTGGATCT
>JBEQBS010000103.1:0-9717 GCA_041639675.1 Rubritepida sp.
GCGCCGCGCCCGCAACCAGCGCCTGCGCGAGGGCGGACGCCGGCTGGACCTGGGCGCGGAGGCCGGGAAGGCGGTGCAGCTGGGCCGCACGCTGCTGGGCGGCTTCACCCGGCGGAAATAGGCGCCCGCGCTTTGGTTGCCGCGATGCAAGGCGTGTGTTAGAGCGCCCGCGCCGTGCGGGGGGTTCCCGCGCGGGCACTCCAGGAACAGGACCGGGACCGCCAGGTGGCCGAGACCATTTCCCAAGACACCCCGGTCGCCGGGCGCTACGCGCTCGCCCTGCTGGGCCGTGCCGACGACCTCCGCGCGACCGAGCCGGGCGCGCTGGACGCCATTGCCGCCGGGCTCTCGCAGCTCGCCGCCATGGCGGCCGGGGGCGGCGCCTTCGACGCCTTCCTGCGCGACCCGCGGCTCTCGGCCAAGGAGCAGCTGGGCGCCGTGCTGGCCCTGGCCGAGCGCGCGGGCGTGCACCCGGAGGTGCGCAAGTTCCTGGGCGTGCTGGTGCAGAACCGCCGCCTCTCCGCCCTGCCGGGCGTGGCCGCCGCCTTCGGCGCCAAGCTGGCCGAGCGCCGCGGCACCCAGGTGGCCCATGTCACCTCCGCCTTCCCGCTGACCGACGTGCAGCGCGCGGGGATCGTCGCGCGGCTGACCGAGAGCGGCTATTCCGGTGTGCAGCTGAGCGAGACGGTGGACCGCGCCATCCTGGGCGGGCTGGTCGTGCGGATCGGCTCGCGCCTCTACGACAATTCGATCAAGTCCAAGCTGCAGCGCCTGCAGTACGCGATGAAGGGAGCCGCCTGAGATGGACATCCGTCCGGCCGAAATTTCCGAGATCCTCAAGCAGCAGATCGCGAGCTTCGACAGCGAGGCGAACGTGGCCGAGGTCGGCACCGTGCTGACGGTGGGCGACGGCATCGCCCGCGTCTACGGCCTGCAGAACGTGATGGCGGGCGAGCTGGTGGAGTTCCCCGCCGCCGGCATCAAGGGCATGGCGCTGAACCTCGAGACCGACAATGTCGGCGTCGTGATCTTCGGCAACGACCAGGGCGTGAAGGAAGGCGACACGGTGCAGCGCACCGGCGCCATCGTGGACGTGCCGGTGGGCAAGGGCCTGCTGGGCCGCGTGGTGGACGGGCTGGGCAACCCGATCGACGGCAAGGGCCCGCTGACGGACGTGACGCGCCGCCGCGCCGAGCTGAAGGCGCCGGGCATCATCCCGCGCAAGTCCGTGCACGAGCCGATGCAGACCGGCATCAAGGCCATTGACGCGCTGATCCCCATCGGCCGCGGCCAGCGCGAGCTGGTGATCGGCGACCGCCAGACCGGCAAGACCGCGGTGATCGTGGACACGATCATCAACCAGAAGGGCATCAACGCCGGCGGCGACGAGAGCAAGAAGCTCTACTGCATCTACGTCGCCATCGGGCAGAAGCGCTCCACCGTCGCCCAGCTGGTGAAGCAGCTGGAGGAGAGCGGCGCGCTCGAATACTCCATCATCGTTGCCGCCACGGCGTCGGACCCGGCGCCGATGCAGTTCCTGGCGCCCTACACCGGCTGCGCCATGGGCGAGTTCTTCCGCGACAACGGCATGCACGCCGTCATCTTCTACGACGACCTGTCCAAGCAGGCCGTCGCCTACCGCCAGATGTCGCTGCTGCTGCGCCGCCCGCCGGGCCGCGAGGCCTATCCGGGCGACGTGTTCTACCTGCACTCGCGCCTGCTGGAGCGCGCGGCGAAGATGAACGACGATTTCGGCGCCGGTTCGCTCACCGCGCTGCCGGTGATCGAGACGCAGGCGGGCGACGTGTCGGCCTACATCCCGACCAATGTCATCTCCATCACCGACGGCCAGATCTTCCTGGAGACGGAGCTGTTCTTCAAGGGCATCCGCCCCGCGGTGAACGTCGGCCTCTCCGTGTCCCGCGTGGGCTCGGCGGCGCAGATCAAGGCGATGAAGCAGGTCGCCGGCAAGATCAAGCTGGAGCTGGCTCAGTACCGCGAGATGGCGGCCTTCGCGCAGTTCTCCTCCGACCTCGACGCCTCCACCCAGGCGCTGCTGGCGCGCGGCGCGCGGCTGACGGAGCTGCTGAAGCAGCCGCAGTTCAAGCCGGTGCCGGTGGAGGAGCAGGTGGTGGCGATCTTCGCCGGCACCCGCGGCTACCTGGACAAGCTGCCGGTGAACAAGGTCGGCGAGTTCGAGAGCCGCCTGCTGGGCGAGCTCAAGTCCTCGGCGCCGGACATCCTGAACAGCATCCGCGCGGACCGCGAGATCAAGAAGGAGACGGAGGCCAAGCTCGTGTCCTTCCTCGACTCCTTCGCGAAGAGCTTCGCCTGAACGGACACCGGCCATGCCCAGCCTGAAGAGCCTGCGCATGCGGATCAACAGCGTGAAGTCCACGCGGAAGATCACGCAGGCGATGAAGATGGTGGCCGCCGCCAAGCTCCGCCGCGCGCAGAGCCAGGCGGAGGCCGCGCGCCCCTATGCCGAGCGCATGGAGCGCATGCTGGCCTCGCTCGGCGCCGCCGTGGCGGGCAGCCAGGACGCGCCGAAGCTGCTGGTCGGCACGGGCGGCGAGCAGGTGCACCTGCTGGTGGTGGTGACGGCCGATCGCGGCCTGGCCGGGCCGTTCAACACCAATGTGGGCCGCTTCGCCCGCGCGCGCATCCGCGAGCTGGAGGCGCAGGGCAGGACGGTGAAGCTGCTGACGGTGGGCCGCAAGGGCGCGGCCTACCTGAAGCGCGAATTCGCCTCCCGCTTCGTGGGCGAGATCAGCTTCGCCGGCAAGAAGCGCCTGGAGTTCGCCGATGCCGCCGATGTCGCTTCCCGCATCACCGCGATGCTGGAGGCGGGCGAGTTCGACGTCTGCGCGCTGGTCTATAACCGCTTCAGGAACGTGATCAGCCAGGTGGCGACCGAGCAGCGGCTGATCCCGGCCCCGGTGCCGGAGGGGGCGTCGCCGCTGCCCGACGGCATGGAATACGACTACGAGCCGGCGGGCGAGGAGATCCTCGCGCAGTTGCTGCCGCAGAACCTGGCGATCCAGGTGTATCGCGCGCTGCTGGAGAGCGCGGCGGGCGAGCAGGGCAGCCGCATGACGGCGATGGACAACGCCACGCGCAACGCGGGCGAGATGATCAACAAGCTGACGCTGAACTACAACCGCACGCGACAGGCCAACATCACCAAGGAGCTGATCGAGATCATCTCCGGTGCCGAGGCCGTCTGAGGAGCCATGGTCATGAAGAACAATGTCGGTCAGGTCACGCAGGTTCTCGGCGCCGTGGTGGACGTGCAGTTCCCCGCCGAGCTGCCGGCCATCCTCAACGCGCTGACCGTGGACGTGAACGGGCAGAAGCTGGTGCTGGAAGTGGCCCAGCACCTGGGCGAGCGCACCGTGCGCACCATCGCCATGGACACCACCGACGGGCTGACGCGCGGCGCGCAGGCCGTTGACACGGGCGCCGGCATCTCGGTGCCCGTGGGCGTGGGCACGCTGGGCCGCATCCTGAACGTGATCGGCGAGCCGATTGACGAGCGCGGCCCAGTGCCGAACAGCGGCTTCTACCCGATCCACCGCGAGGCGCCCTCCTTCGACGAGCAGGCGACCTCGGCCGAGATCCTGGTGACGGGCATCAAGGTGATTGACCTGCTGGCCCCCTACCTGAAGGGCGGCAAGATCGGCCTGTTCGGCGGCGCCGGCGTCGGCAAGACCGTGACGATCCAGGAGCTGATCAACAACATCGCCAAGGCGCATGGCGGCGTGTCCGTCTTCGCCGGCGTGGGCGAGCGCACCCGCGAGGGCAACGACCTCTACCACGAGATGGTGGATGCCGGCGTCATCAAGCTGAACGACGGCAACACCGAGGGCTCCAAGGTGGCGCTGGTCTATGGCCAGATGAACGAGCCGCCGGGCGCCCGCGCGCGCGTGGCGCTGTCGGGTCTCTCCATCGCGGAATACTTCCGCGACGAGCAGGGCCAGGACGTGCTGTTCTTCATTGACAACATCTTCCGCTTCACCCAGGCGGGCGCCGAGGTCTCGGCGCTGCTGGGCCGCATCCCCTCCGCGGTGGGCTACCAGCCGACGCTCTCCACCGACATGGGCGCGCTGCAGGAGCGCATCACCTCGACGAAGAAGGGCTCGATCACCTCGGTGCAGGCGATCTACGTGCCGGCCGACGACCTGACCGACCCGGCGCCGGCCACCTCCTTCGCCCACCTGGACGCCACGACGGTGCTCAACCGCTCCATCGCGGAGCTGGGCATCTTCCCGGCGGTGGACCCGCTGGACTCCACCAGCCGCGCCATGGACCCCCGCGTGGTCGGCACCGAGCACTACGAGACGGCGCGCGAGGTGCAGAAGATCCTGCAGACCTACAAGTCCCTGCAGGACATCATCGCCATCCTGGGCATGGACGAGCTGTCGGAGGAGGACAAGCTGATCGTGGCGCGCGCGCGCAAGATCCAGCGCTTCCTGAGCCAGCCCTTCCACGTGGCCGAGGTCTTCACCGGCACGCCCGGCGTCTTCGTGAAGCTGGAGGACACGATCCGCAGCTTCGCCGCCATCTGCAAGGGCGAGTGCGACCACCTGCCGGAAGCGGCCTTCTACATGGTCGGCACGATCGAAGAGGCCGTGAAGAAGGGTGAATCGTTGAAGCAGGCGGCGTAACGGCCTCTTCAATGGTTTGATTTTTGCCCTCAGACGCCGGGCGGCGACATCCGCCGCCTTGGCTTCCGCGCCGCGCAAGGCGCGCCGGCTGCAAAGTCGGTCTGGGCGCGGCGGCGGCCTTGCCGCCGCATTCGTTGAAGGGGGTGCCGGCCTTGGCCCGGCACCGCATCCGGTAGGTCCCAGGGGGCGCACATGGCCAACTTCCAGCTCGAACTCGTCTCGCCGGAAAAGCTCCTCCTCTCGCGCGAGGTGGAGATGGCAATCATCCCGGCCGCCGAGGGCGAGATGGGCGTCCTCGCCGGCCATGCGCCGATGATCGTGGCGCTGCGCGGCGGCACCATCCGCGTGCGGGAGAATGGCGCCGAGACCGAGCGCCTCTTCGTCGCCGGCGGCTTCGCCGAGATCACCCCCACCCGCGTCACCATCCTCGCCGACGAGGCGACGCCGGTGGCCGAGGTCAGCAAGGCCGAGGCCGAGCGCCGCGTGGCCGAGGCGGAGGCCGCCTATACCGCCGCCGCGATGGACGCGCCGGAGAAGCGCGATGCCGCCATGGCGCGCCTGCTCTCCATGCGCGCGATGAGGGACGCGGCGCAGGCGGCTTGAACCCGGGCGCATAACGGCGCATGTCGCGCCCATGAAGCACTGGACGATCGAGCAGGTGGCGTGGGATCGCTTCGATCCCGCGAAGGTGGACCCCGGCGTGATCCCGCTGGTGAAGTCCGCCGCGATGGTCGAGCGCAACGGCGACGACTACGCCGCCTACCTGAAATCCGTCTTCGTGGGCGACCCCGACTTCGCCGCCGCCGCCGACAACTGGGCGGAGGAGGAGAACCAGCACGGCGACGCGCTGGGCCGCTGGGCCACCCTGGCCGACCCCACCTTCGACTACCCCGCCGCCTTCAGGCGCTACCGCGCCGGCTTCAAGATTGACGTGGCGGCGGATGCCTCCGTCCGCGGCTCCCGCACCGGCGAGCTGATCGCGCGCTGCATGGTGGAGACGGGGACCTCCTCCTACTACACCGCGCTCGGCGAGGCGTCGGAGGAGCCGGTGCTGAAGGAGATCTGCCGCCTGATCGCGGCGGACGAGTACCGCCACTTCAAGCTCTTCTACGACCACATGAAGCGCTACCTCCAGCGCGAGGAGCTGTCCTTCCCGCGCCGGCTGCGCGTGGCGCTCGGCCGCATCGGCGAGACGGAGGATGACGAGCTGGCCTTCGCCTACCATTGCGCGAACGAGCCTGAATCCGTGCAATACGACCACGGCCGCTGCTCGGCAGCCTATATGGGCCGCTCCATGTCCTACTACCGCTTCCGCCACATCGAGCGCGGGATGGGCATGATCTTCAAGTCCATCGGGCTGGAGCCGCGCGGGCGCATGTCCTCCATCGCCGCCCGCGCCTCCTGGAAGCTGCTGGAATGGAAGCGCGACCGCTTCCTGCGCCAGGCTGCCTGAACGGGTGCGCCGCTGCTGCTCCTCCTCCTGCTCTGCCCGGCGCTCGCGCTCGTCTCGGCGCTGACGGTGCGCGCGATGATCGCGCGGCCCATCCTCGATCACCCGAACCACCGCTCGGCGCATGTGCGGCCGACGCCCAAGGGCGGCGGGCTGGGGCCGGTGCTGGCCTTCGTGCTGGGCATGCTGGTGCTGCACCTGGGCAGCCCGCTGGTGGATGCGCGCTACACCGGCGTGGTCCTGGCCGCGGTGGCGATGGCCGGCGTGGCCCTGGCCGATGACCTGCGCGACTTCCGCTTCGGGGTGAAGCTGCTGGCCCAGGCCGGCGCGGCCTTCGTCGCCATCGCCGCCGGACTGGTGCTGCACCGCCTGTCCCTGCCCGTGCTGGGCGAGGTGGAACTGGGTGTGCTGGGCCTGGCGATCACCCTGTTCTGGATCGTCGGCTGCACCAATGCCGTGAACTTCATGGACGGGCTGGACGGGCTGGTGGGCGGCGTCGCGCTGCTGGCCGGCCTCGCCCTGGCGCTGCTGGGGGCGGTGCAGGGCGGGTGGTTCGTCTGCGCCGCCGGGCTGTTCCTGGCGGCGGGCTTCGCCGGCTTCCTGCCCTTCAACGTGGCGCCAGCGCGCATCTTCATGGGCGACGTCGGCAGCCAGTTCGCCGGCTTCCTGCTGGCGGTGCTGGGCGTGGCGGCGGCGGGGTTCGAGGACAGCCAGGTGTCCTTCCTGGCGGTCCCGCTGCTGCTCTGCGGCCTGCTGTGGGACGCCGCCTTCACCCTGCTGCGCCGGGCCCTGGCCGGCGAGAAGGTGGCGGAGGCGCATCGCTCGCACCTCTACCAGATGGCGCAGCGCAGCGGCGTGCCGACCCGGGCGGTGGCTGGCGCCCATTGGGGCTTCGCGCTGCTGGGCGCGGCGCTGGCGCTGCTGATGCTGGCGCTGCCGCCGGCGCAGAAGCCGCTGGTGGTGCTGCCGGCGCTGCTGGTGCAGCTGGCGTGGACCGTCTGGGTGCTGCGGCGGATGCGCCGCGCCGGCATCGGCTGGCGCTGAGGCCGGCGGGCAGCGCCCCTGGTGGCGGCGCGCTTGCGGGGCCAGCCACTTCCCGGCTGTGCAGGATGCGGCTCCCGGCGATTGCAGCGGCGCACGCGGCGTGCCCGATGCCCGCGGCGCATGACGGTGCAGGCCGCATGCCGGGATGCCACGCCGGAAAACCCCGTCCGGCCTCCGCACCTCGGCCGCAGACGGCGCGGCGCACGCCCGGCGCGCCGCGTCAGTTGAGCTTGTTCCGCTCCGCCTCGCGCAGCCAGTCCTCGGTGGTCTTCACCAGGGGGCGTTCGCCGGCGGCATAGGGGTCCATGCGGCTTTCGGTGGCCTCCACCACGCGGCAATCCTCGCACAGCTCCAGCGCGCGCAGCCGGGCCGGGTCCTGGAACATCCAGTGGCCGGAGGCGACCAGCTTCGCCTTCACCCGCTCGATGGAGGACTTCATGCCGAAGGGCTTGGCGCAGCGCAGGCAGGCGGCCGGCTGCTCCTCCTTCACCACCTGCGACACCGAAGCCTCGGGCAGCAGGTTCAGGCGCGGCTCCAGGGAGATGACCTTCTCCGGGCAGGTGGCGGCGCACAGCCCACACTGCACGCAGGCATCCTCCAGGAAGCGCAGCTGCGGCGTGTCCGGGTTGGCGGAAAAGGCGCCGGTCGGGCAGACCATGGTGCAGGCCAGGCACAGGGTGCAGCCATCCGTCGCCACCTTCGCAAGGCCGAAGGGCGCGCGCTCCGGCATCGGGATCAGCGTCTCCCCGCCGGCGGCGGCATGCAGCGCCCTGAAGGCCTGGCGCATCACCTCGCGCGGGGCGCCCATCGGCAGGAAGGCATCGGCCTGCCATTGCGTGCGCAGGGGCTTCGCCTCGCGCAGCCGCTCGCCCAGGGTGAAGGGGTCGTCGGTCTCGATCGCCGTGGCGCGGGCGCCCGCGATGCCGAAGCCGGCCAGGGCGGCGGCCAAGTAGTCGAGGTTGCGGAACACGCCCTCGGTGCCATGCGGGCGGCGGGCGGGCAGCAGCAGCCGCACCCCCGCCGCGCCCCAGGCGAAGGCGCCGGCCAACAGGGAAAGGTCCAGCTGCGAGACCTCGTTCACCTTCACCGGCAGCACGCGGGCGGGCAGCCCCTCGCCGTGGCGGGCCAGCGCCTCGATCAGCGCCTCGCCATGGGATTCGTCGTGGAACAGGATGATGGGGTCGCGCCCGCCGGCCTCGCGGAAGGCGTGCAGGGTGGCGCGCAGCCGCCGCCCCAGCGCATCGGCGCTGGGCAGGGCATAGGTGATGGCCCCGGTGGGGCAGACCGCCGCGCAGGCGCCGCAGCCGGCGCAGATCTCGGCGGAGACGAGGACGTGGTCCTTGCCGGAGGGGGTGATGGCGCCGGTCGGGCACAGCTCCAGGCAGCGGGTGCAGCCGGTCTTGCGGTTGCGGGAATGCGCGCACAGCCCTTCCTCGAAGGCCACGAAGCGCGGCTTGTCGAAGGTGCCCACCAGGCCGGCGGCGGCGGCCACGGCCCGGGCCAGGGCGGCGGCGTCGCCGGGGTCGGCGCGCAGGTAGCCCTGGCGCAGCTCATGCGTCGGGAACAGGGGCGCATGGCCGGACAGGTCCAGGATCACGTCGCATTCGCTGGCGGCGCCATCCTTGCCCGGCCCCCAGCGATAGGCGGCGCGCGAGGCGGGGGAGGGCGCGGCATAGCCATCCACCAGCACGCGGAAGGCGCCCAGGTGGCCGGTGGCGGTGCGGGCGCGGCCCTTCGCCACCGGGAATTCGGCACGGCGCAGCGGCTCCACCTCGGCCTCGCCGGAGAGCAGCACGGTCACGTCCAGCGTCTCGGCGAGCGACTTCGCCGCTTCCAGGGCGGTGGAGTCCCGCCCCAGCACCAGCGCGATGCCACGGCTTTCCAGGCTCACCAGCCGCGTGGGCGGCATGGGCACGGCGGCGCCCGCCAGCAGGGCGGCCATCTTCGGCCCGGCGTCGCGGCCCTCGGAGGACCAGCCGCCATGCTCGCGGACGTTCACGAAATCCAGCGCGCGCCGGAAGCCGGCATCCTCGGCCTCCTGCGCGAAGAGCGGCGCCTCCTGCGTGCAGGCCACCGTGACGGGGCGGTCCTCGCCCAGGGCGAGGAGGAAGCGGTCGAGCTGGGCGCGGCAGAGCTGCTCGGCCAGGCGCGGCTCGGCGCCGCAGCCACGCGCGATGGCGGCGCCGTCGAGGGTCATCGTGTCCTCGCAGGAGCAGACGAAGGCGATTCTCTCGGTGGTCATGGCGCGTCTTTCTTCCCGGAGGCGTTGCGCGCGCTTATATCCCCGGGCGCAACTCGGGATAGATGGGGACGGAACCGTGCAGGTCGAAGGGCTCCCGCCGCTGCCCAGCGTGTTTTCGCCGCGCCGCCTGCGGGAAGGGGCGGATGCGCTGGCGCGCGCCGCCGCGCTGGCGCCGGATCAGGGCGCGGGCACGCTGTGCTGGGTGGGCGTCGGCTCCACCACCATGTCGAAGGACAGCAGTCGCTGGCCGCCATCTGACAGCGGGCGCAGGCAGGCGATGTGCTGCGACTGCTCCACCGGGTGGTCGTAGTGGT
>JBEQBS010000104.1:0-9470 GCA_041639675.1 Rubritepida sp.
CGCGCAGCCGCCGGGCCAGCCCTGCGCACGCGGGCGGAAGGCCGCCCGCTCAATCCGCCTTGATGCCCTTGGCGCGGATGATCGGCTCCCACTTCGCGATCTCGGCGGCCAGGAAGGCGGCGGCGCTTTCCGGCGTGCTGTCGCCCACCACCTGCATCGCCAGCTCGGTCAGCCGGTTGCGCACGTTCTCCGCCGCGAGCGCCCGGTTCACCGCCGCATTCACCGCGCGCAGCGTCGGCGCCGGCGTGCCGGCGGGCGCCAGCACCATGTGCCAGGTATAGGCCTCGAAGCCCGCCAGCCCCTGCTCGATGAAGGTGGGGATGTTGGACGCGATCGGCGTGCGCTCGCGCGTGGCGATGGCGATGGCGCGCATCTCGCCGCGCTGGATGAAGGGCAGCGCGGAGGCCGCCACATCCACCATCAGCGGCACCCGGCCCGCCAGCACGTCCGGCATCGCCTGGGCCGAGCCGCGGAAGGCGACGTGGTTGGCCTGGAGGTTCCCGGCCTGGGACAGGAACAGCTCCGTCGCCAGGTGCAGCGCGCCGCCATTGCCGCTGCTGGCATAGTCCACCCGGCCGGGATTGGCGCGGATGAAGGCAATCACCTCCTGCAGGGTGCGCGCCGGGAAGCTGTTGTGGACCATCATCACCATGGGGATCTGCCCGACCAGCGCGGCAGGCGCGAAGTCCCGCACGGGGTCGAAGGGCACGCGGTCGAACAGGGCGCGCACCACGGCGTGGCCAATGGTGGTGTAGAGCAGCGTCTGCCCGTCCCTCGCCGCCTTCGCCACCACGTCGGTGCCGATGATGATGCCCGATCCGGTGCGGTTCTCCACGATCACCCGCTGCGGCAGCGCGCGGGACATCTCCTCCGTCACCACGCGGGCCGGCACGTCGGTGGGGCCGCCGGCGGCGAAGGGCACCACCATGCGCACCGGCTGGCCGGGCCATTCCTGGGCCTGCGCGGCGAAGGGGGTCAGACCGCCAAGGGCGAGGAGATGGCGACGGCGCATACGTGATTCTCCGGAGGGTTGGATGCCGGAGATGTAGCGGGTTCAGCCCTGGCCTTCGAGCCTCTTGCCTGAAACGGCATCGAAAACATGCAGCGATTCCAGCGGCAGGATCAGCCCCAGCCGCCCTTCCCCGTGCAGGATGCCCGGCAGGCGGGCGGTGATGGCGCTGCCATCCGCCAGGCGGGCATGCAGCACCGCCTCGCTGCCCAGCGGCTCCACCAGCTCCACCGCCGCTTCCAGCCCGCCCAGGCCGGGGCGCAGGTGCTCGGGGCGGATGCCGATGGTCACGCCCTGCCCGTCCTCGCCCATCCGGCCGGGCATGGGCAGGGCCAGGCCATTGGCGAGCGTCGCCACATGGCCGCCATGGCTCAGCGTGGCGGGCAGGAAGTTCATGGCCGGGCTGCCGATGAAGCCGGCCACGTAGGTATCGGCCGGCCGCGCCCAGATCTCCATCGGCGTGGCGATCTGCGCGGCGTGGCCCTGGTGCATCACCACCAGCCGGTCGCCCAGCGTCATCGCCTCCACCTGGTCATGCGTCACGAAGAGGGAGGTGACGCCCAGGCGCTTCTGCAGGCGCCTGATCTCGGCGCGCATCTGCACCCGCAGCTTGGCGTCGAGGTTGGAGAGCGGCTCGTCGAACAGGAACAGCTTGGGCTCGCGCACGATGGCGCGGCCCATGGCGACGCGCTGGCGCTGCCCGCCGGAGAGCTGGCGCGGCCGGCGTTCCAGCAGCGCGCCGATGCCCAGCAGCGTCGCCGCCTCCTGCACCCGGCGCTCGATCTCGGGCTTGGGGAGGCCGCGGATCTTCAGCCCATAGGCCATGTTCCCGAACACCGTCATGTGCGGGTAGAGCGCGTAGTTCTGGAACACCATCGCCACGTCGCGGTCCGCCGGCTCCAGGCCGGAGACATCCTGCCCGCCGATCACCACCTGCCCGGTCGTCTGCGTCTCCAGCCCCGCCACGATGCGCAGCAGGGTGGACTTGCCGCAGCCCGAGGCGCCGACGATGACGATCATCTCGCCCTCCGCCACGTCGAGCGAGACGCCGTGCAGGACGTGGGTGGCGCCGAAGGACTTGGTGACGTCGCGCAGGTTCAGCGTGGCCATCTACTTCTCGGTCTCCGTCAGGCCCTTCACGAACCATCGCTGCATCAGCACCACCACCAGCACCGGCGGCAGCAGCGCCAGCACCGCGGTGGCCATGATGACATTCCATTCGTTCTGCGTGTCGCCGCCGCCGATCATCTTGGTCAGGCCGACGATGATCGTCTCCAGGCTGCGCTCGTTCACGATCAGCAGCGGCCAGAGATACTGGTTCCACCCGTAGATGAAGAGGATGACGAAGAGCGCGGCGATGTTCGTCACGCTCAGCGGCAGCACCACGTCGCGGAAGAAGCGCAGCGGGCCGGCGCCGTCTATCTTCGCGGCCTCCACGTATTCATCCGGGATGGTGAGGAAGAACTGCCGGAACAGCAGCGTCGCCGTGGCCGAGGCGATCAGCGGCACCACGAGGCCCTGCATGGTGTTGATCATGTCCAGCGAAACCATGACCTGGAAGGTGGGGATGATCCGCACCTCGACCGGCAGCATCAGCGTGATGAAGATCAGCCAGAAGGCGAGCATCCGCCCGGGGAAGCGGAAGAACACCACGGCATAGGCGGAGGTGAGCGAGATGGCGATCTTGCCCGCCGCGATCAGCAGCGCCATGACCAGCGAGTTCACCAGCATCGTGCCCGCCGGCACGCCCATGTAGCGCCCGCCGCCCACGCCCCAGGCCTGGCTGTAGTTCTCCGCCGCATGGGGCCCCGGCAGCAGCGGCACGTCGCCGCGGCCGATGGTGGAGGCATCGTGGGTGGAACCCACCAGCGTGAGCCAGATCGGGAAGGCGAAGACCAGCACGCCCAGGATGAGCCAGCCATGGGTGAGCCACAGCCCGCGCGCGTTGCGGCGCCGCGTCTCCTCCGCAACGCTGCGCGGCCCATTCACGCCCTCGCTGGCGCTCGGCCGATCGGACGCGGCCATCAGTAGTGCACCTTCCGCTCGACGTAGCGGAACTGGATGATGGTGAGGCCGATCACCAGGATCATCAGGATCACGCTCTGCGCGGCGCTGCTGCCCAGGTTCAGGTT
Organism: Rubritepida sp.; assembly: GCA_041639675.1. Taxonomy (GTDB): domain Bacteria; phylum Pseudomonadota; class Alphaproteobacteria; order Acetobacterales; family Acetobacteraceae; genus Roseococcus. The sequence continues at coordinate 3,142 of JBEQBS010000104.1, forward strand.
CATCACGCCATCGGTGTAGACGCGGTAGATCAGCGTCTCGGTGCTCTTGCCCGGCCCGCCCTGCGTCAGCGAGTGGATCACGCCGAAGGTGTCGAAGAAGGCATAGACCAGGTTCACCACCAGCAGGAAGAAGGCGGTCGGGCTCAGCAGCGGGAAGGTCACGGTCCAGAAGCGGCGCAGCGGCCGGGCGCCGTCGATCGCCGCCGCCTCCAGCACCGATTTCGGGATGGATTGCAGCCCGGCGAGGAAGAAGATGAAGTTGTAGCTCACCTGCTTCCAGGCGCTCGCCAGGATCACCAGGATCATCGCCTGGGTGCCGTCCAGCTTGTAGTCCCAGGCGATGCCCATGGCATTCAGCATCCGCCCGAAGATGCCGATATTCGGGTGGAACATGAACAGCCACAGCACCGCCGCCAGCGCCGGCGCCACCGCATAGGGCCAGATCAGCAGCGTCTTGTAGGCGTTCGCCCCCCTGATCTGCTTGTCCGCCTGCACCGCCAGGAACAGCGCCGAGGCCAGCGCCAGGAAGGCCACCGCGACGCTGAAGACCAGCGTGCGCCCGGCGGCGTCCAGCCAGGAGGGGTCGGCCAGCACATCCGCGAAGTTCTCGAAGCCCACGAACTGGCTGGACAGGCCGAAGGCGTCCTCCCGCAGGAAGGATTGCCACACCGCCTGCCCCGCCGGCCAGAAGAAGAAGACGCCGGTGATGACCAGCTGCGGCAGCAGCAGCAGCCACGGAAGGGCCACGCCCTTGAAATGGACCTTCCGCATCCTGCCTGCCTCAGCCGCGGTTCGTGCGCTCGAAGTTGCGCAGCACCACGTTGCCGCGCTGCACGCTGTTGGCCAGCGCCTGCTCGGCGCCCTGCTGCCCCTGCAGCGCGCGCTCCATCTCCTCCTGCATGATGGTGCGGATCTCGACGAAGCCGCCCAGGCGGATGCCGCGGCTCGCGCCCGTCATCGTGCCGCTGCCGCGCAGCAGCTGCTGGATCGGGATGTCGGCGCCCGGGTTCTGGGTGTAGAAGCCCGTCGCACGCACGGCCTCGAAGGCGGTGCGCGTCACCGGCAGGAAGCCGGTGTCGGTGTGCCACTTCGCCGCCACCTCCGGCCGGGCGATGAAGGCGAAGAATTCGGCGATGGCGCGGTTCTCGGCCTCGCTGCGGCCACCCGCCGGGCCGCGGTTCATCGCCCAGAAGGAGGCGCCGCCGATGATGGAGTTGATCGGCGCGCCGGACACGTCGTCATAGAAGGGCAGCATCGCCGCGCCCAGGTTGGCCACGCCGCCCGGCAGCTCGCGCACGAAGCGCGCCCGCGCGCCGCTGCTGGCATGCACCATGCCCGCCTGCCCGTTGGCGAAGAGCGCATCGCCCGCCGCGTCGCGCCCGCCCCAGCGGAAGCCGCCCTCGCGCCCCATCTCCAGCAGCGTGGTGAAGTGGCGCTGCATCAGCGGGTTGTTCAGCCGCAGCTCCGTGTTCAGCCCGCCGAAGCCGTTCTCCAGGCTCGCGATCTCGACGTTGTGGATGGCGCTCTGCTGCTCGATCTGCGTCCAGGTCGGCCAGGCGGTGGTGAAGGGGATCTCCACGCCCGCCGCGCGCAGGCGCTGGGCGGCCTGGCGCATCTCCGCCCAGTTGCGCGGCGCCTGCTCGGGGTTCAGCCCGGCGCGGCGGAAGGCGTCCTTGTTGTAGAACATGATGGCCGTGGAGGAATTGAACGGCATGGACATCATGCGCCCATCGGCGAGGCTGTAGTAGCCGCGCACCGCCGGCAGGTAGTCGTCGAAGTTGATGCTCACGCCCGTCTCGCGGAGCAGCTCGTGCAGCGGCTTGATGGCGCGGCCGGCGGCCATCATCGTGCCGGTGCCCACCTCGAACATCTGCACGATGTGGGGCGCGGCATTGGCGCGGAAGGCGGCGATGGCGGCCACCATCGTCTCGGGGTAGCCGCCGCGGAAGCTGCTCACGATGCGCGCGCGGTTCTGCGATTCGTTGAACTGCCCGGCGATCGCCTCCAGCAGCCCGCCCAGCGGCTGGGCCAGCCCGTGCCAGAACTGGATCTCGACGGGGCCGGACTGCGCCAGGGCGGGCGCGGCGATGGCGGTCCCGGCGGTGGCGAGGGCGAGGTCACGACGACGCAGCATGTGGGCGACTCCCATGGTTCCAAGGCTGCGCGGCGTTAGCCCCGCGCGGTTGCCCGCATGTGACACGACCGTGGCGGTTCCGTGAAGGGGATTACGCCGCGGTCATCCGGTCATAGAGCACCGGGTCCGTCGCGCCCTCGGTGCCGAAGCACAGCACGCGGCTGCCGGCGTCCAGCCCCAGCGCCGCCGCCCAGCCGGGCCGGGCCTGCGCCGCCTCCAGCGCCAGCAGGCCGGCCACGGCGGATTCGCCGGCCTCCACCCCCTGCGCCTTCAGCCGGCGCATCGCGTCCGGCACGCCGGCATCGGGCACCGCCATGAAGGCGAAGGCGGCGCGCTCCAGCTCCTGCCAGGCCAGCAGCGAGGGCTCGCCGCAGGCCAGCCCGGCCATCACCGTGTCCAGTTCGCCGCCCACCGCCGTCAGCACGCCGGCCTTCGCCGATTCCAGCAGGCAGGCCGCCCGGTCGGGTTCGGCCACCACCAGGCGGCAGCCCGGCGCCTGCCGGCGCAGCTGAACGGAGACCGCCGCCGCCACGCCCCCCACCCCGCCGGGCACGAAGGCATGGGTGGGGGGCGCGGGCATCTGCGCCAGCGCCTCCTCCGCCATCAGGCGGTAGCCCTGCATCACCTCGCGCGGCGGCTCGGTGTAGCCGGGGTAGGAGGTGTCGCTGATGACGTGCCAGCCCTGCCCATCCGCCAGGCGCTGCGCCTCGCGCACGCTGTCGTCATAGGTGCCGCGCACCTCCCGCACCTCGGCGCCGAAGGCGGCGATGGCGTCGCGCCGTCCCTGGCTGACGCCGTGATGCACGACGATCACGCACCTCGCGCCGAAGCGCCGCGCGCCCCAGGCGACGGAGCGCCCATGGTTGCCATCGGTGGCGCAGGTGACGGTGATGCGCGCCGCGGCCCCGGCGTGCAGCCCGGCGGCCAGCGCGGCGCCATCCACCGCGCCCTTCACGCCCTGGCGCGCGAGTTCCATCTGCATGCAGCGCAGCACCGCATAGGCGCCGCCCAGCGCCTTGAAGGAGCGCAGGCCGAAGCGGGCGGATTCATCCTTCCACCACAGCCCCGGCCGCAGCTCCCGCAGCGGCGTCGGCGCATAGCCCGGCCAGGCGGTGATCTCGGCCTTCGCGCGGCGGAACCCGCCTTCAGGCAGCACCACCAGGCCCGGCGTGCCGTGGTTGGGGTTCACGAACAGCTCTTCCATGGCGGCGACCTTGGCGGCGGCGGCGGCGGCGGGCAAGGTGGCGGCCATGCACGTCAGCATCCTGGGCGGCGGGGGATTCCTCGGCCGCAAGCTCGCCGCCCGCCTCGCCGCCGAGGGCGGGCTCGCCTCCCTCACCCTGTTCGACATGGCCGCGCCCGCGCCGCTGGAGGCCCCCTTCCCCGTGCGCTGCCTGGGCGGGGACGTGACGGACCCCGCCGCCCTGGCACAGGCCATCCCGGAGGGCACCGAGGTGGTGGTGCACCTCGCCGCCGTGGTCAGCGCGGCGGCGGAGGCCGACTACGACCTCGGCCAGCGGGTGAACCTGCAGGGCACGCTGGCGGTGATCGAGCGCTGCCGCGCGCTGGCGAAGCCGCCGCGGGTGGTCTTCACCTCCTCCGTCGCCTCCTTCGGCGGCGGGCAGGATGCGCTGCTGCCGGACGACGCGCGCCAGCTTCCCGGCAACAGCTACGGCGCGCAGAAGGCGGCCGCGGAGCTGCTGCTGGCCGACGCCACGCGGCGCGGCATGCTGGATGCCGTCTCCATCCGCCTGCCCACCGTCATCATCCGCCCGGGCCGGCCGAACAAGGCGGCCTCCTCCTTCGTCTCCGCCATCCTGCGCGAGCCGCTGCTGGGGCTGGAAACGCCGCTGCCGGTGGATGAGGCGTTCCGCGTCTGGGTCTGCTCGCCGCGCCTCGCGGTGGAATGGCTGCGGCATGCGATGACGATGGACACGGCGCCGCTGGGCCTGGACCGCGGGGTGAACCCGCCGGGCCTGTCCGTCAGCGTGGCGGGGATGCTGGCGGTGCTCCCGCCCGCCCAGCGCGCTTTGGTGCGGGCGGAACCCGATGCCGCGGTGCGGGCCATCATCGGCGGCTGGCCCGCGGCCTTCACGGCCGACCGCGCGCGCCGGCTGGGCTTCGCGCCGCAGCCCGGCATGGACGCAATCTTGGCCGGCTTCCTGGAGGATGACCTGACGGCGACGCGCGCCGAACGGGGCCTATGAGCTGAGCAGCCGCGCCATGCCGCCCCGCGCCGGCTCCGGGATCGGCGTCGAGGCGCCGCCCAGCACCACCACCAGCAGCGCCTCCGCCTCGAAGCACAGCCCGCCCTTCCACACGGCGTAGCGGTGCTGGTAGGAGGTGGTGCGCATCCCCTCCACCCGCAGCGTCAGCAGGATGTCGTCGCCGAAGGACAGCGCGCGGCGGAAGGAGGCGGACAGCTTCGCCACCACCGGCCCAGGCTCCCCGGCCTGGAGCACCTGGCCCAGCCCCAGCCAGTGCTCCACCCGCAGGTCCTCGAAGAAGACGAAATAGGCGGCGTGGTTCACATGGGCGTGCATGTCGCATTCCGCCCAGCGCACGCGGTGGCGGCGCGCCATGTGCCACTCGCCCTCCACGCCGAATTCCGCCCGCAGCGCCGCATCCATGCCGTGCCCTCCCGTTCCGCCGCCAGGGTGGCCGCGTCAGGGTGGCGCGTAAAGCTCGGCGAGCGACAGGCGCTGCATGGCGTTGCGGCCCAGCGCCTCCACCGTCCGGCGCTCCGCCGTCTCGGGGTGGATGCTGGCCCAGGCGGCGCAGCAGCGCTGCCAGAACACCGCCAGCTCCACCAGCCGGTCCCGCAGGCGGGCCTGCTCCATCGCCAGCGCGTCCAGCCGCGCCAGCGAGCCCTCCTCCTCCAGCGGGGCGCGGGCGGCGCGCAGCAGCGCATCGGCCGTCAGCCGCGGGCGCGAGGCGATGGCGGAGAGGTTGCGGATGGCCACCGCCAGCAGGTCACCGCTCCAGTTGGCGTCGCGCGCCAGCACCTTGGCGCTGGCGGCGACCATGCGCTCCATCCCCGCCCAGTCCGGCTGCACGGCATGGGCGGCCAGCACCTCGGCATGGGCGCGGGCCAGGCGTTGCAGCGCCTTGGCCAGCCGGGCGATGCCGTCCAGCCCGTGCCCGCCCAGCGCCACGCAGCGCGCGGCGGCGAGTTCGAACATGCCCTCCCCCGGGGCGGTGCGGCGCAGCGCGTCCAGGAAGGCCTCCCCGGTCTCGCCCGCCCCGCGCTCCAGCGCGGCGACGAGGGCGGAGGTGGCGGCGTAGAGGTGGTGCTCGGCCGGCAGGATGATCGGCTCCCCCAGCAGGGGCGGCGGCACGGGGTCCAGCGGGGCGACCGATTCCGTGAAGCGCAACGCCGCCGGCACCAGCCGCAGCAGGCGGAAGTCGCGGGAGCCGGGGGCGATGTCCAGCGCGGAATGCGCCGTCTCGATGTCCAGCACCATGCGTAGGGCTTCGCAGCGCCGCACGAAGACGATCTGCCCCGTCGCCCCGCGCTCGAAGGCGAGGTCGGGCGTGGCGAGCCAGGAGGCGCGGAAGTCGAAGGCCGGGGGCGGCCAGGGCGCGCCCGCTTCCTCGCCCGGGAAGCGCACCGGGTCGAAGTGCAGGGGGTCCGGCAGGGCCATGCGGGCACCATGCGCCGCGCGTGGTTAAGGCTTCCTTGAGCGCCCGGCCATCACCGCGCCCTCGCCGAACTTCCCGCGCAGCGCCTCCATGGCGCGCCAGCGGGCGGCGCGGCGCGGCGCCTCGGGGTCGGCCAGGTCGCCGGCATCGGCGGAATCGGGCGCCGCCAGCGGCTGCGCGCCGATGCCGATGAGGCGGAAAGCGGTGCCGTCGGCCTCCTTCAGCAGCAGGGGGCGGGCGGCGGCGAAGAGCGTTTCCGGCACCTGGGTGGCCGCCGCGAGGCGCGCGTTGCGGGTGCGCGTCTCGAAGCGCGCGGTCTTGAGCTTCAGCACCACCCCACCGGCGGCGAAGCCGGCCGCCGCCAGCCGGCGGCCCAGCGTCTCGCAAAGGCGCCATAGCGGCGCCTCCAGCTCCGCCATGGCGCGCAGGTCCGTGTCGAAGGTGGTCTCGGCCGAGACGGACTTGGTCTCGCGCTCCGGGCTCACCGGGCGGGGGTCCTCGCCGCGGGCGCGGGCGGCCAGCGCCGGCCCGTCCTCGCCCAGCCGGGCCAGGG